>NZ_JBHUMZ010000025.1:0-109475 GCF_042685285.1 Piscibacillus salipiscarius
ATGATTATGTTTATCAAAAAATATGCGTCTTAGAATATTATCCATACTAAAAAAATACCACAGAACAGCGTTCTATGGCACAATTTTTATACTTTCTTATCTTTTAAAAAATGAAGACGAATATTAGGGATTGATCTCTCCTCTAATATTCGTATTCTTCTAGATTAATTAATATTTTGTCCCAGCCTCTTTTGATTCCTTAATCTTCTTGTTTGAGTGTACTAATTTGCCATTCAACCCCATACTTATCTCGAACTTTTCCGTAAGCAGGACTAAAAAAAGTTTCCTGAAGCGCCATGACTTCCTTACCGTCGTTCTCTACTATTTTTCTAAAAATATCACTTGTTTGATCGGCATCATCCGTCACAAGGGCAACTGAAATATGCGTCCCGGCTTGAATTGGATAGCTTGGATGCTCGGGATCAGTGTCTGATAGCATAATCTCATTATCACCAATTCTCAAATTCGCATGAAGAAGTAACTGCTCATCTCCTTCTTTTGCATTAGGAAGCTCAGCATACGTTTTAAAATCCATAACCTCTGCATTAAAAGATTCTTCATAAAAACGTGTAGCTTCGATTCCATCTCCATTAAACATAAAATAAGGATTCATTCCTACGATCATGTTTTAATCACCTCATTTTTATTATTGGTCATGATTGTTTTTTCCAATCATGTTATACAGGTTCTAGCGTATAATATAATAACCTGTCTTGGGGAGTTGATGGCGCTTGGGAATCTTACACCATTTAGTTATTTTCTTCGTAATCGCCGTGATTGCCTTGATTCTAAGATTTGTACAAATTAGATTGATGGTTCGCGTAGATATCTATTTATTCGTATTTGTTCCATTGGCTGCATTTGGTATTCTCTTTTTACTTCTCGGATTGCTTGATGTTAACCGCGAATTGTTTTTAGATGTCGGCAAATTAATGTTCTTATATGGTGCAGTAGGCTTTGGGTGCGGGTTTGGTGCGACCCAAGTATTAGGCGGCCGTTTTTAATAATTGGTTGCCTCCTAGCCGTTGGACAGGCTCTTTTGATAATCTTCAATTATTTCCCTATGACTACCAATCATTTGTTCAGGTAGCTCATGAAGGGAAAAGAACTTTAAAGCTAGTGATTCCTCATCATCATATACTAATGTTCCTTTATAGTCCTTAGTCCAATACGCAGCCGTAACCGAGTAGAATTCATCCCCATTTTGAGCACGAGTAAAATATCTTGAGCCAGAGTTAATATTAATTAAATGAAGTTTACCAACTGTTAGCCCTGTTTCTTCCAAAACTTCACGACGACCAACATCTTCTGTAGATTCACCTAATTCCATCAATCCTCCTGGAAGACCCCAAATGCCTTCTGGAAACGTCCTTTTCTGTAATAAAACACGACTATCTTGATCTATGATGACGATGACCGTTCCTACTAAAATTAATGGCCTATGTCCAACTAGTTTACGTAACTCTTCGACATAACCGATTGTAATCCCCCCTATATAGAAAAAAAGCCAGCTCAATTTAGAATTGAGCTGGTTTATATTAACCTTGATATTTGTAATAATCCTGTTGTTGGTAAGTTTCAAAACCAACTGCTTCATATAAATGTAACCCACGTTCATCTTCGATCCCAACTTCAACGAAGATCACGTGTCCAGATTCTGACTCCTGCTTAACAACTTCTATTAAGGCAGCTTTACCAATGCCTTGACGACGAAAATCAGGATCTACAGTAAAGCCGAATATATACGTTTCAATTCCTTCTGCTTTAAGACGAAGTTTCCCAATCGTTTGACCATCTTTCTCAATCATGTAAGTTCTATGACCTGCATCTCTTTTTAGCACATCAACTAAAAACTCAGCTTCTTCCCTAGTGAGATTAAACCCTTTAACATCTAAATCAACAATTTGATCTAAATCATCTGGAGTAGCGAGCCTTAGTTTAACATCCACTTCAGGCTCTGGAATATCTTTTTTGCTCCAGCGCATTTGGTAATCAGAATAAGCATAAGTTGCTCCAAGTTTTTGAAGCGTCATTTTAGCACATTCAGATTCTGGCGGAGCATTAATATAGAGCTTTTGAGTTTTTCTTGTTTTAAGAGAATCGAGGATTTCGTGGAAAAGCTTAGTGAATATACCTTTACGACGATGGTCAGGATGCACCATCGCACACATTTCATAAGCACCACCAACATAATAGAGTGCTGCATATCCGAGTAGCCGATCACCTTCATAATAGAAAAAGTCGTTATTCTCCGTCATCCGCGATCGAAGGAAATACCAATTTAATTTTAGTTCAATACGATCATGCTGCTCCACAATCATTTGGAGCTTTTCAATATCTTTTAGTTGTCCTTCTCTTAACAAACGCGCTCCCCCTAACTGGAGATAAAATCTTTACCCGTGTAGAATATCTTTTTAAAAAAATGAAGTCAATCATTTTGTATGAAGTGAACTCATATTCAGTATGATTGTTTTATTTTATCAAAATATAATTATTTTTTCCTCCATAATGTATATTCTAAAATTAAAACACAAGATATCAGCCATGCAAGGCCTAATACGTGACCTGCTAAAACGTCCGTTGCAAAGTGTACACCTAAATAAATACGACTGAACCCTATCCCAAATATTAACAAGGCTAACATAATGCCCAGAGCCCATTTCAATGCATCATTCATTCTGCTTCTTATGACTAAATAGATTAAAAATCCATAGAAGACCATCGGACCTGTTGAATGTCCACTTGGAAAGCTGAAACCAGTTCCATCGTACTGTTCAAATATATTCGGACGTTCTCTTTCAAATACATGTTTTAATACACGGGTTAGAAGACCAATTCCAATAATGGCTACAGCAAAATAAAAAATACGCCATTTATATCGATTGTACATAAAATAAATCGCTACCAGTAATACTATAGAACTGATCGTAATGAACGTTACTGAACCTAATTCAGTAATGAAGGAAAACGCTTGATCTAATGTTGGTGATTGTATGGAGCTAACGAACAGTCTGACTTTTTGATCCAAGATGAATTTTTCTTGTTCAGCGACTCCATCGGCAAGTTCAGCAAAGAGCCAACCGCCGCCCAAAATAATACAAAAGTTTATAATTAAAAATAAATACGTCTTTTTAGGTACCTCTCTTATCCCAATATCAATCACCTCTCTCTCTTTATATCATTGCACCAAAAATAATTTCGAAACCTTTATTGAACCATGAAAAAACGCCCGAATTCATTGCGGACGTTTAGAGAAGGTTTTTAAACAATATAGAAAATAAATAACTAAAAACTTCAAAGCTTGCTAATGGCAGGCTCATTAGTAATAGTACAATTGATAAATGTATATTAAAATCCCGATCTTTTTTCCAATAATGGATAAGAAATATGGAGTATGCCAACCCTAAAATGAAAACGATTCCCCAAATTAGTGAATGACCTTTGGAAGCAAACATTAAATAACCCATAAACGTTAATATAAACAAAATAGCAGGAATGTTTTTAAGCCACACATTTCTAGGTACTTCCTTTAGTTGATCTT
This sequence comes from Piscibacillus salipiscarius, assembly GCF_042685285.1. NCBI lineage: Bacteria > Bacillati > Bacillota > Bacilli > Caryophanales > Bacillaceae > Piscibacillus > Piscibacillus salipiscarius. The sequence goes on from NZ_JBHUMZ010000025.1 coordinate 3,542, forward strand.
TTTTTTGAGTCGAATAATCTTTTAACTGTTCTAAATACCCCTTAACTCTAACACTCATATCACTCATGCTGTGAACCTCCTCAATCCTAAATATGTACATATTCTATTAATACCCTATTTTATGTCAAAATAGCCCCAACATGATAGATTTGTTAAACTTTATATAGATGCGAAGGAGGTATTCGGATGAAAATTGTATCGATTGAACCAACACCTAGTCCTTACTCAATGAAAATAAATTTAAATGAAAGTCTTTCAGATGGAGAAACTCAAGAATTCAAACAACATCAAGATTTAAGCGATGCACCTAAATATGTCAAAGAACTATTTGAAATTGATGGTGTGAAGGAACTTTATCGAGTCATAAATTTTATAGCTTTAGAACGTCATCCTAAAGTGCCATGGGAAGATATTTTACCGCGTGTTAAAGAGGTATTAGGCTCTGAGGACGAATCTACTAATGAGGAAAACTCGTCATCTGACGAAGATGATTTTGGTGAGATTAAGGTTTTTGTTCAAAAGTTCCGCCAAATTCCAATGCAAGTTAAAGTTGAGGAAGAGGATCAGGAAAAACGGTTTGGCCTGAACAATCGCTTTATGGAAGCCGCAATGGAAGCATCCAAGGATGCCGATATGTTGGCTGAACGTGAATGGGTTGAACAAAGTCCACGCTACGGTCAAGCTGAGGAAGTCGGTCAAGATGTCGTTGCGGAAATTGAAGCAACTTATGACCAAGAGCGCCTTAAGACATTAGTTGATTTAGCGAGTTCTGGGGGCGTGCAAGATCGAAGCCAGTTTGAAGAACCACTCACAATGGAAAAGTTGGAATCAGAAGACTGGAAAGAGCGTTACGCGGCATTAGACCGCATGCCTGACCCTACAACTGAAGACTTACCTTTGTTAGATAGAGCATTGGACGATTCTAAAATGTCAGTTCGCCGCTTAGCAACAGCGTATTTAGGTGAAATTGATGACAAAGCCGTATTGCCTTATATTTATAAAGCTCTTCAAGACAAAACAGTAACCGTGAGACGAACAGCTGGAGATTGCTTATCCGATTTAGGTTTTACAGAGGCTATTCCGAAAATGATCGAAGCCTTAAAAGACAAAAGCCGGATTGTTCGCTGGAGAGCCGCGATGTTCTTATATGAATATGGCGATGAAACGGCACTTCCAGCGTTAGAAGACGCACTTCAAGACCCAGAATTCGAGGTTCGCATGCAAGCTAAAATGGCTTTATCACGCATTCAGGGCGGCGAAGAAGCAAAAGGTTCCATTTGGAAACAGATGATGGAAATGACTAAAGAGAAGAAGAAATGAAGCAGCCAATGATTGGCTGCTTCGTTTTATGTTAGGCGTTCTAGAAATTCTATAGCCTTTTCAGTTGATTTTAAAAGCCTCTCGTCCTTCTTCCCTTTACGAACCGCATGGGCATTTTGAAAAGCTTCCATGGCCTCTTGGTATAACCCCAATTCCATCAGACATTTCCCTTTATGTTGGTAGGCAAAATCTAAGTATTGCGGTTCATATTCAAATCCTTTTAAGATCGCTAAATCAAACTGCTCTAGCGCTTTTTGGTGTTCGTGTTTATATTTGTAAGCTTCACCTAAGCGAATTAGCATGACAATCTCCCGTGATGAGTCAGCATCCGCTAGTGTTAATGCTTTTTCTAAGCATTTAATCGCTTGTTGCGGTTCATTTTTCAGTCGATATAAATTGCCTAACGTACCATAAAGGAAACAAAGATGATCAGGGTTTTCTGTTTTTAATAATTCACGGCGCACTTGAGCAATCACTTCATCCAATAGTTCCATCTCGTCAATTTTTTCGCGCAAAAAATGGTCTTCATCAAAATAAATATGTTCGTTTAGTTGATCTAACTGCTCGTGAATATGTTGCATTGATGTATCCCCTTTATTATAAGTTCCAATCTCGCTCCCACTGTAATGGTATTTCAAAACCTGCTTTCTTTAAAGCGTTGTGGTATTGACCTTGGTGAATTAATCAAAGGTAAGGCTTTCCTGATAAAACAAATCTAAAGCATGTTCCAGATCGACATCCCGTGTTAAGTGTTCTGGTGTCCACGGTATATATACATCTGGTAAAATACCTATGCCTGTCATGCCTTTACCTTCATCAACCCTTGTTAGTTTGGATGTAGGGTATAATAGCTCAAACTGGTTATCCCATCTCATACGGGCTAAGTTAGAGTAGTCGTTAACTCCCGCTGTACCGCGTCCAATCACGGTTACTTTGTTTGAAAATTTACAGAACTCAACGAAGACGTCTCCTGCACTCCCGCAATATACATCACTAAGAACTGCTACTTTTTTTGGATTAGATTTACCCTCTATTAACTCTGGCTCTGGATTTAAATCTTGGTCAAATACAACAAAACCTTTACCTCGGTACTTTTTCCAAGTATCTATAAATGACTGTGCGTTCTTTTTTACTTGTGGATCTTCAACGTTAGACATAAATTCCTGGACAGATCGAATAGTCAAATCAGAGCTGCGGTCAGTCGCATTGAATATTTGTGTATAGTTTTTCGCTAAATCTAGTTTTGTTTTACCTTCTGGAAATAGAAACGGAATTAGGGCCTGAAAAGCGGAATCTGAACCACCTAAATTTTTTCTAACATCGAGAATTAAATAATCTGATGTGTTTAGTTCATGTTCGTGTTTCTGTATTAATTGATTGATCGAGTCAGGGTTTAAGAAATCCGTCATTTTAATGTAGCTCGTATCTGGTTTTAATTTTTCAAACGAATATTCAGGTTTATAGTCAGATTTAACATATCGTCGAATTCTAATCTGTTTTATATCTCCATTGGATTTTTTTATAGTTGCTTCATTATACTTTTTAAGAACCGGAAGCCAATTCTCACGTTCAGAAGGTTTGTCGTATAAATATTTGCTATAGATTTCAGATATTTCATTTATCCTAAGTTGGTCTAAAGCGACAATTCGATCACCTATCTCCAACCTTGTTTCACCTATTAGCTCAGTAACGTATAAGGCATTTTCATATCGACGCACCTTAAAACCGATGTCCAGCGCTTTTTCCTCTCCTATTAGTCTAAAGAACATATGTGGATCCTTTAAATCAGCTATATATTCTTCAACTAGTTCTACAAACTCATGAGCAGTAAGATTTTGATTGTATATTTTTTCTCTATACTTCTCTGGGTCATCCCACCCTCGTTTATCCTCACATCCTGCATAATCATGGTGTATGATGTTAACAATTTCTTCAAAAATTTGTTCATACATCATAACTCCCCCTCATTTAACCATTATCTTATCATAATTTGTCATATTTTTCTTAAAATTAACTTAAAAATTGAGTTTTCTTAAGGGGAAAGGCGTTTTGACAGATTAAAAGAAATTCAGTTTAATTTTATTAAAAAAGGAGTTAAGAGTAATGATTGTTAAGACAGATGATATTCCAATTCCTTTACTTCAACTAGCTGGTCTAAAAAAGCGCGTCGAATCCGCACATCCTCAGTATCCAGTTATTATTGATGATCACGCTATTAACCAGTCCGGATACCGAGGAGAGTTAGCCTTCAATTACTACTTAAAAGCGGTTGATGACGATAACACCGCGATACTAAATGGCCTTCGGGTTCCTGGTCCTAACCCATTTCAAATGGACAACCTAATTTTGAACCCTTACTTTTTCACGATCGCAGAAGTGAAGAATTTTTCTGGGACCATTGAATTTGATCATGAATTCGGGCAAATGACTCAACATACAAACGGACGCACACGATCCTTTAAAGACCCAATTAATCAAGTCGATACACAAATTTTTCATTTACAAAACTGGCTCATGCAACATGGTTACTCCGCCATCCCCATCGTCGCCCTCGTCATTTTCGTCAGCAACCATGTTCATCTAACGAGAACAGACGCCAATGATGTCGACCCGCGCATCATACGACCAGGGAAATTTATCGAGAAATATCAAGAGTTGAAGCAGAAATATACGACTAAAATCCTAAGTGAACAGCAACTTCTTAACCTCTCCCGATTTTTAAAACAGCATCACCAACCATTGCGACTAGACGTATTAAAGAAGTATCACTTAACAGCAAAGGACATAAAACCCGGCGCACCATGTCCAGAGTGTTATTATTTACCGATTATACGCAACTACGGTAGGTGGTATTGTCCTCGTTGCAAAAAGATAAATAGAGAATCCCATCTATTTGCTTTTAAAGATTTTCAACTCTTGTATAAGAATTGTATCACCAACAAAGAAGCTCGATGGATGTTACAAATAGATGATTCGCATGTCGTAAGTAAAATTTTAAAAAGAGAAGGCTTTAAGTATAGCGGCAAGTTTAAGGACAGAGTATATTCATTAGATTTTGACTATCAAACGGATTACTATTATTTGATGAATTGAGTTTTGTCTAGTATTTCAAAAAATCTTCTAGTTAATTTTAAATTTTGTCTAGTAAATTTGCAGTTTTGTCTAGTAAAATCTTAAATTTGTCTAGTAGAATCGTGATTTTGTCTAGTACAACCCATAAATTGTCTAGTATACAGCAAAATAGTCTAGTAAAAATGCATCTCATCTAACTATAAACAAAAGCTTTTGCGCCTCTGCGCAAAAGCTTCCTGTTAGGAACCCCCCGCGCTTACGCAGGGGATGTCTTATTTTTTAACCGTTTCAAACGGCAGTGGTTTAGATAGGTCTTCTTTTGCTTTCGGGCATGTCTTACAGCATTTACGATCGGAGTTAGCTCCGTAGTAAAAGCAGCAAGTACGGCGGATGCGGGTTCCATCTTCTTTGATTCGGCGTCCCCAGTAAAAGTTCGTGAGCTGGTTACAGTCGTCAGAAAATATATCTGATGACATGCCGAAGATTAAATATTGGTAATCAGAATCGACTCGTTCAGCCACCTCAGCAAAGCGTTCGTCTTTTAATTTCTTCTCGTATAACCAATAAACATAAATGGAGATGTTTTCCCATAAGTTCGGTTTAGGCACTCGTGATACCTTGTTAAACACATTGACTAGCTGATCCATTTTAGCAAAAAGTTCTTCCGTCAACTTGCGACGTTCATCTTCACGTAAAGATGGTTCAATGAGTTCAACTTCAAGGTCGTCCATATATAAGTTCGGAAGCCATTTGTCACCGACCCTATTTGGCACAATTGCAGCTCGGTTAAATGACAGATTAAGCTTCATATCATGAACGGTTAAAAGGTAAAGTGTTGGTAACACGATATTAAAGCCTAATCGCTTCATGAGCTGCGACCCTGCAACAAATATGCTCTCTGTATTAAATTCACTTTTAATATCTTTTAAATACTGAAGTAAAAATTCCTCATCTAATAATTGATCAAGCGTAACCGTTACGTCTTCAGCATAATCAACCATCCTGAAATTGTCTTTGAGATAAATTTTTTCTGACTTCATCAGTTGTGTCACGTTAAACACCTCAGTTATTGGTTATTTGCGAGTTTTAAATAACAAGTAAATGAAATATGGTGCACCAATCAACGATGTGAACACCCCAGCTGGGATTTCAAGTGGTGCGAATGCCGTGCGTGCAATTAAATCTGCTACTAACACAATTAAACCGCCAATTAAGGCTGAGACTGGAATTAATGAACTAAAGACTGACCCCACTAAGCGTCTGGCGATATGTGGTGCCATCAGGCCGACGAATCCAATCCCACCGGCAAATGCTACGGATCCGCCCGCTAAAGCAGTCGCAAGAACTAATAATACTAAGCGATCACGTTGGACTCTCGCACCAGCATTAGTCGCAATGTCATCACCTAAGCCTTGCATGTTTAGCTGGGTTGTATAAAACATCAATATAATTCCTAGGCCAACAACCCATGGCGTGATTGTTCCAACTTGTTCCCAGGTGGCGCCGTTTACACTTCCTGTTAACCAAATATTAGCTCTGGCTGCTGTATAAATCGGTCCAAACGTCATAATCATGGTGGTGACTGCTTCAACCGCAGCAGAAAGTCCTACACCAATTAAAACCAATTTAACAGGCTGGACACCATTGCGGTTTGTTGCCAGCAAGTATACAAAGAATCCCATTAATACAGCACCAATTAAAGATGCTAATGGTAACCACTGAATACTTACAGTTAATGAACTACTACGGTCGCTAAATACCACTAAAAATCCTACAGTTGATAATGCAGCTCCAGCCGTAATACCGATAATGTCTGGTGATGCAAGTGGATTTCGTATAATTCCTTGTAAAATCGCACCCGACATAGCTAGTCCTGCACCAGCTAAGACGGCAAGCAAAATCCTTGGCATACGGAAGTCATTGACAACCAGCTTGTGCATTTCTTCACCATAACCAAAAATGGCTTTCACCACATCTATTGGCCATATAACCATTTGTCCAATACCCAAGCTAACAACGATGGCAGCCATGATAAGAAGTGTTAATGTAAAAATAATCGCAAACGATTTTTTGTTTATTAAAAAGCGTGAGCTTCCTAGCTTTAATTCCCAATACTTACTCATTTATGCCCCTCCTTGCGATGAAAATGAAGAAAGGAGCACCAATAAATGCCGTCATCACACCGATTGGTACTTCTGCTGGCATGATGATATAACGAGCACCAATATCAGCTGCTAGTAATAAGACTGCGCCGAGTAATCCGCTGTACGGAATTAACCAGCGATAGTCATAGCCAACTAACCAGCGCGCCACGTGCGGAATAATTAAACCGACAAAACCAATTGGTCCCGCAATCGCTACGGACCCACCAGCTAAAAGTACAATGACTAATGCACCAATGACTTTAACTAGCCAAGTCTTCTGCCCTAACCCAACGGCTACATCTTCTCCCATGGTTAGCACATTCATCTTTTTACCTATAAAAAGAGACATAATCCATCCGGCTAATAAATAAGGTAAAACCCCAAGTAGTAATTCCAAATCTCGGCCTTGAACGGCTCCAGCAAGCCAAAATAAAACTTGATCTAAGGCTTGTTCATCTAAAGTTAAAATACCTTGAGTCATAGACGAGAATAAAGCGGCAATCGCTGCCCCGGCTAGGGTTAATTTGACAGGTGTTAGTCCGTCGGTCCCAACAGAGCCAAGCATGTAGACAACTACTGCGGCAATCGCTGCTCCGATAAACGCTAACCATGTAAAACCTGTAATAGATGTTACACCGAAAAAGCTAACACCTAATACGACAAAGAAACTAGCACCAGCATTAACCCCAAATATACTTGGAGAAGCTAATGGGTTTTTGGTTAGTCCTTGCATAATCGCACCAGCAATAGCCAAACTAGAGCCAACAGCTGCTGCTATTAATGCCCGTGGTATACGAGCGGATTGTATAATGATATGTTCATTTGATTCATCAAAATTTGTAAATGATTCTATGACCATTTGCGTATTTATTTTCGTCAAACCTAGGATCACACTCGCCCACATAAGGACAAGCACTGAAATGATGCCTATGATGATCCCAAAGGTCCGAGTAGACGTTTTCGTCAGCATAGTTTGTAATACCTTTCATTCCCTATATGTTGCTGCTTTTAGTCTAATCTAATTGATAATCATTGTCAATGAACTTGAGAATCGTTTTCAATTAATTGAGAAAAACCTATTGACTTTATAATTGATAACTATTATCATTTGTAATGTGATTGAAAATCATTCTCAATCAACTCAATTTAAATAAAAATTACATATTAGGAGGAGCGCAACTATGTTTAAATCAAACATTTGGAAGTTATCATTACTTCTTGTTGCCTTAGTGTTTGCATTAGCTGCTTGTGGCGGCGGATCAGATGACTCAGAAGAGACAACTGGTAACGAAAGTGAAGAAAATACAGGTGAAGTACAAGCTGAAACATATACGATTGAACATTCTATGGGAGAGACAACAATTGAAGGTCAGCCTGAACGTGTTGTTGTTTTAACGAACCACGGAACAGAAGCGTTATTATCATTAGAAATTAAACCTGTTGGTGCCGTTCAGTCATGGACTGGTGACCCTTGGTACGATCATATTACGAAAGATATGGAAGGCGTTGAAGTTGTCGGTACAGAAAGTAGCATTAACTTAGAAAAAATTGCCGAATTAAAACCAGATTTAATTATTGGTAACAAAATGCGTCAAGAAGAGCACTACGAAAAATTAAGTGCCATTGCTCCTACTGTCTTTGAAGAGACTCTACGCGGAGATTGGAAAGTAAACTTCGAGTTAATCTCTAAAGCAGTTAATAAAGAAGAAGAAGGTCAGCAAGTTTTAGACGATTATCAGAAACGAGTTGAAGATCTTCGTGCGAAGTTAAAAGAAGCTGGAAAATTAGATACTAAAGTATCTATGGTGCGCTTCATGCCATCAGATGTTCGTATTTATCATAAAGATTCATTCTCAGGAATTATCCTTGAGGAAATTGGTTTAGCACGCCCTGAATCACAAGATGTTAATGACTTTGCAGCAAAAGGTGTAACGAAAGAACGTATTCAAGAAATGGATGGAGACGTCATCTTCTACTTCACGTATCAGCCTGAAGGTGAAGATGGTGAATCTGTTGAAAGTGAATGGGTGAATGACCCATTATGGAATAACTTAAGTGCTGTTCAAGAAGGTAAAGCTTATGAAGTAAGTGATACCATTTGGAATACAGCAGGCGGCGTTCGTGCTGCAAACTTAATGTTAGATGACTTAGAAGAAAAGCTATTATCTGAATAATTGTTATAACACTTTTAACCCCCTCGTTATAAATGAAAGGCTCGCGCATAGGTGCGCGAGCCTTTTTTTATCCCCTTCATGCCCATGCATCCAGTTAAAAATAAAACAAATACTAACATCATTATTCTCATTCAAACCCCTCCCATGATTGTGACGTATCATAAGAAAAAAAGTTACATACCATTTCATCTCACATGTCTTTAACCTATAATGTTCTCAAAGGGGATGTTCACACGCGCGAGATAAAAGATTTTGAAACTCAACATTTTAAAGAACAGAACCACAACTGGTTTTCTAGAATTAGTCTAAAAAGGAGCGTTCATGATTGATAGAAGTATATGTAGATGGAGCCTCGCAAGGTAACCCTGGATTAAGCGGAGCAGGTATTTATATAAAAGCTCATGGTAAGCAGCTCGAATTTGCTGAACCTTTAGGTGTCCATACAAGCCATAAGGCAGAGTTTTTAGCCGCCATCAAGGCATTGGATATATGTATGAATCAATATCCAGATGAGATTTTATCATTTCGGTCAGATTCTCAAATTGTTGTCGATGCTGTTGAAGCAGGATATACGAAAAATCCTTTGTTTCAACCTTTACTAAGCGAAATTATTGAAAAAGGCAATCAATTTCCTTTGTATTTTTTCAAGTGGATTCCTAGTAAACAAAATCACCATGCGGATCGCTTAGCTAAGCAGGCGATTCACAAAAAAAGCTGACTCGCAAGTGAGTCAGCTTTTTTAAATCATTATCCTTCGTAATCTTCAGGCTTTACCTCTTCTCCATTTTTACCGTGGTAACGTAATCCCCATCCAGTAATGGCAGCGATTAGCATCACAATGAGTAAGCCCCAACCTTGGAATACAAATGGGAATACTTCAATTGGGTTCACCCCAGGAATACCATATTCATCCACGATACCATTAACTGTTGTATAGGCTAATAACACACCACCACTCCACGGGAATATGTAACCTAACGCAGAACTCACGGTATCTAAGAAGTTGGCACGACGATAAGGGTGAAGATTTGAGTTCTTACCAATCCTACTTACAAATGGAGCAGCTGCGATTTCTGCTGCTGTATTGATTGTAATAAATGAGTTTAAGAACGCTACAATCGCAAAGATTGATAACTCCGCACGTCTTGTAACACCTTTAATAATTTTGATGAAGAAGTCCATGATCCTATCCATTGTACCAGCTAATTCTAATAAATAAGAGGCCGATAAAATGAATAAAATTAAGATCGCCATGTTAAAGTACCCACTTAGACCGCCCATTAAGGCACCTTCAACAACGGCTCCTCCTTCACCTTCATAAATGTGAATAACTTCTGTAAATGGAATACCTACTACGAAGAATAGTGCAATGGACGCAACGATTCCCCAAGTTAAAGATGTCAGTAGGTGATGTCCAATTAAAGCGAGAACGAGCACAATCACGAATGGTATTAGGAATATGAGGCCGTTTGCCGTTACCTCCTGTTGTAATTCATTCAGCACTTGCTGTTCTCCTGCTGACGTGGAAGCGCCACCAAAAATGACAAACAAAATTAAAGCTGGGATCGCCGCTGCAATAGAATATTTAAAACGCGAACGGACAACTCCTGGCACATCTGCTTCCTGCGTCGTAGCAGAAACGATTGTTGTATCTGATACAGGCGCTAAGTTATCACCAAACACCGCTCCGGATAGAATCGCAGCTAACATCATCGTCGGATCAGCACCTAACACAACACCTGCTGGATACATTAAAATACCAAACGCTGATACTGTTCCATATCCTGTACCAACTGCACTTGAGAATAATGCCGCTAAAACAAAGGTTAAACCTACAAACCAGCCCGCTTCAAATCCCGTTTGGAAACCAAACCAAATCAGACCATCTACTAAGCCGCCAGCCTGCAATAGTGTTGCGAACATCCCTGCCCAGAACCAGGCAATGATGGCCACGACACCAATAGGTTGTGACATTCCATCAAATAACCCTTGGGCGTAATCGCCCCATTTCGATTTTGTTAATAATAAACCTAAAATTAATCCGATGACCATTCCTAAAATTAGAGCTTGTTCTGATACTAAGCCCGTTACACTTAGGACAACTGCCCAAATAATGAAAAAGACTAGTGGAATGGTTGCTACAAATGGACCACCTCTAAATTCAAGCTTTTCGACTTTTTTCGAGGCCGTCGCTTCGTTTAATTCTTCGTTGTTATTCCCCATAACATGTCCTCCTCTCTGAATTACTACATATTATACAAGATGTTCACAGAATATACAAAATTATTTTAAAAAAGCAAAAACTTATGAAAGATCTAATAAATCGACATTTTTCGCGAAGTGGTTATAGAGTAAAATGACAACCAGATCTCTAATATAAGTGTTAATAAAACGACCTTAGCCCATAAAGGAAGCAAGATTAATTGAAAATGAATGAAGTATTCAGGAAAATTATAAACAGAGTTCAAGTTCATCGCTAACGTAAATGCGAAGAACATGCCAAATGTAAAGTTTCTAGACCACTGAGAAATATGATACGTCCATACACCCTTAATAAACCCTAACTTCTTAATACGTTTATAAGCACGTATTATTTCAATTACCTCAACGATTACAAGTAGGACAAATACAGACATCCAAAACCAGATCATAAAGCCGGTTGTCATTAACCCGCCTGTCACCATTGCAAGGCCTGTAATGGACAACGCTCCATGTATAATACAATTCGTATTCTTCCAATCATCAATCAAAGTCCATTTCGTTGTTAAATATCGTCTTGCTAGCAAAAATACACCTACTATATAGAATAAGACCCCTAACAGGACAAGCGATTCAAAAATAATTTCTGGCACCCAGGTAAACAAATTCTCTAACAAAATCACTATTGACTGGGTCCCAACCGTCGATAATAAAATAACTCCATGAATTGAACTGTTCTTCTCTTTTAGTAACGTCTTGAAACTTTTAATCATTGTAACGAGAAAGATTGCCCATAAAGCAATATTAATAATAGACATTACCTGCAAAAAGAGCAGAGTTTCAGGGAAATATTTTAATAAAACATTACATAATACTGAGACCCCCGCTATCCATGTGCCTATCGTAAAAGATTGAATCGGATTATTAAGAAAAGGAAGCAAAAAATCCTTCTGAAAAAATTGCACCGTTAGTCGTAAATAAATTCCAGTCCAGGCTATAAATAATAAAATTGCTAACACTTCACCTAAATATTGATCTATATAAGGAAAGGCTTGTATGCCACCGTACAAAAAGATCCCATTCGCCATAATAATCGCACCTGATGCTGGATCAATTCTTCGCATTAACATGATTCGACACCTCACTAACTAATATATTTTAGCAAGATATCCGCCCATGACACAAATAATGCCCGATTCATTAGCTAGAATCGGGCGATTATTCATTCATTTTTAACCCTAAACTCACTTTCTAATACTGGCCAGTTTTGCATGAATGGTATTCCTAATACCCAATAACTCACACCTCTTAACCCATAATCTTTAACCGTTTCATACTTAGCTTGAACACTTCTCGCATCCTCGAACCAGACTTCATGTCGTTGGCCCGTTTCATCCGTATACTCAAAATAAGGTGACTGATGCTTTGGGTGAAAGTTTATATTCGCTCCGTACTCCGCAGCTAGACCAATGGCTTCATCTAGATTAACCGTGGTCGCGTACGTGCCTTGCACCCACGGAATTTTCCAGTCCCTACCGTACAACGGAACCCCCATCATAATTTTCTCAGGAGGAATAACGGTCACTGCATAATCCAGAACTTCACGAACCTCATCTATTGGTGCAATGGCCCATGGTTCACCACCTGACCAGCCCCATTCATAAGTCATGATGACGACAAAATCTACAATCTCACCGTGAGATTCATAATCATGACCTTCATATAATAAGCCTACTTGATCTCCGGAATCTTTAGGCGCTAAAGCGGATGAGACGATATATCCCTGTGGTCGTAAACGTTCAACCACTCTTCTTAGAAAATTATTATAACCTTCACGATCTTCCGGATAGACATACTCGAAGTCAAAATTAACACCTTGATACCCTTTTTCCTTCATGACATTAAGCATATTATTAATTAAAGTGTCCTGCAGGTTAGGGTTATTAAACAAAATTGAAGCTAGCTCTGAATCAAATGTGTCATTAACATAATTAGTTAACACAAGTAACGGTACGGTATTTGTGTCATAGGCGGCATTAATAACCGCCTGCTCGTTAAAACTAGTCAGACTTCCATCCTCACTAAACCCATAAGTAAATGGCGTTAAATACGTTAAGTGCCTGCCAACCTCTAACACTTCTCGCCTTCCTTCTTCTTCAGTCTGAGTGATATAAGCATTGACCTCCGTTAAAGGCAGAGGCTTTACTGGAATTCTAATTTTTTGATTTGGATAAATCTGCGATGGATTGTCAATATTATTGATTCGAACAATCTCTGAAACAGTTGTTCCATACCTCTGCGCGATCATCCATAATGTTTGGCCGCTTTGAACTGAATGAGTGCGGTAAGGCATTTGTAACATATCACCGACGTGAATGACACTTGGGTTCGCGATATTATTATGTTCAGATAGTTCATTTAAAGGAATGCCGTACTCTTGAGAAATTCGCCATAACGTATCACCTGGCTGAACGACATATTCTACAGCGGGGTCTGGTACAACTAACGCCTGACCAATCACCAACACGTCCAAGTCTTCTAAACCATTTACATAGGAAATTTGATCAATTGTTGTATTATATCTCCTCGCAATGCGCCAAAGAGTATCACCACTCCTTACGACATGAATATTCATCGCGATATAACCTCCTTCTGGTTTACCTATATCTATCCTATTCATGTCGTGTTTGTCCTATGGGCTAAAAATAACCCTAGTACTCTACTTCGGCTTTAACACCTTTAGGCACTTCAACGATAATATGCTGCTGATAAAGATCGTAATCTAAATTATAATCATCGCCCATAATGGATGTACCTTCCATTTGTCTCATCGGAAACTCTTTGTAGGCACCCCGGACAGTAACATATTCACTATTTTCCTCAATAATTAACTCTCCAGTTTCTTCTTGAAAAAAGACTTTTGCAGATGGAATTTGATCCACCACTGGGTGGTCAATATTCATCATCAATTGAGTCACTTTAATTTCTCCAGGTTGACCACTATTTTTAACCACAATTTTAATTGCAGAAAATACATCTTGAACTATTAATTCTTCTAAATCCGTATTAAACGTCCACTCATCGATCACCTTGATAGCTTCATCATTTAGTTGATTTTTCTCATACGCAACTCCAAACTCATTTTTTAGTTCTTCTTCATTTGAGACTTCAAACCCTTGTACGTGCTCTACCGATTGCAACGTAATAAAATAAATAATACTCATAGTCGTTAGTACCCCTAAATAACCGTATAACAGGGCACTATGTCTTCTTGCAAAAAAATTATTAGGGGAATAAGAACGTTTACTCACGATTGAAACCACAGCTGTGACTATTATTAATAATAAAAGTATAAAGATTATTGAAGTCATTTACTGCACCTCCAGTCGGCGCGAGAAAACGACTGCTAATCCAAAGCTGATTAAACTCGTCAGCAGCACTTTTGTAATAAATAATACAAGGTGTGATTCTTGACCGAAGAAAATGAACACTGGTTCAAGCCGGCTTTCTTGTAAGAAGATCATCCCACCAACAATTGCGATAGTTGCTACTTTCATGATCTTACCTTGCCTCATAATGCTACCAATTAAATATCCTGCGCCACTAAACAAAATTAAGTAGAAGAAGGTAGTTAAAAAGAACGTGATTAAGCCAGGTAATGTGTATTCTCCAAAAAACACAAAGGCATCTAAACCAAATATCCAAATGTGAAGTATTTTCACACAGAAGCTTGCCATGATCACTGATATTGCTCCAATCGCATTCGAAACCCCAATGAACATAATATTCGACAAGTGATGACTCATAGCATTACTCACAAATATTTGTTCAGCTAACCTGTTATCCATACGATCAATTGCAAGCGCAATAAAAAAAGCCCAAATACACGTAAAGAAAAAGACGATATCACCCGAAACATACTGAACATTTAGATGAAAAGCACCCGATCCAAAACCACCATTTCCTACTCCTAATAGCGAGAAAACAATCGCAATAATCTGTACGATAATCAAACCTTGAAACACACTTTTGTAACTTATCCATTTATACTTCCATTGTTTATTTACGACGTTCCATAAATTAGGATGATGTAAAGACATCATCAATTCCCCCTTTTGTTTCACTCGTCAAGTACATCGACAAATCTGCGGCGTCTACCTTTGTTATACTAACGCCAGCTTCACTTAATTGTCGCTTTTCTATTTCACTTAATGACTTTCCAACAACGTTGTAGACTTGTTTCTTAATTAAATGTTTCCTATAAATTATGTCTTCCCCATTTACGACTGATTGGATAGACTCTTCATCTCCAGTAAGACCTGTTGCAAATTCTTTAAAGTCTTCTATTGAGTTATGAAGGATACACGAACCGTTTTTAATCAAGACTATTTCTTCTAAAATGGTCTCTAATTCATTTAGTAAATGACTTGAGATAATCATTGTTCTAGGATGAGCCATGTAATCTTTAAGTAGCGCTCGATAGAAATCTTGCCTAACCGAATAGTCCATGCCTGTTGTGGGTTCATCGAACATTGTTAGCGGGCATCTTGAAGCCAACCCGAAAATCGCATTAAATGTTGATGCCTTACCTTTTGATAATTGATCGTGGTACACATCAATAGAAATTCCGAAGTAATCAATTAATCGATCAGCTAACGTTTGATCCCAGTTTGGATAAAACATATTCGCCGCCGTTAGAATTTCTTTAATAGTCATCTCTAAAGAGAAATTCATTTGATCATCCACATAAATTGAATTGACCGATACTTTTAAATTGTTAAAAGGTCGTTCACCAAATACTCTTACCTCTCCACTAGTCGGGACAATTTGGCCAGCTAACATTTTTAATAACGTTGTTTTACCTGCCCCATTACGGCCAATTAACCCGATTAATCTATTCTCCTTAAGCTCAACAGATAATGAATCAAGGGCGAGATGTTTGTTATACTTTTTCAACACATCTTTGCACACAACGACATTCATGAATTTTCCCACCTTTCTTTTTTAACCTTTTCGATTAATTCCATAAGTTCCTGATCTCCAATATTTAAGTAATCTGCTTCTTGTAAAAAGTCATGAATCATTTGTTTTAAGTTTTCATTTTTTCTTCTTAGTAAAATTTGGTCTTTGGCTTGTTCCTGTACAAACATCCCAAGCCCTCTTTTTTTATAAAGCACATCGTGTTGTGCCAAAATATTAATTCCTTTCGCTGCCGTTGCAGGATTTATATTAAATAAATCAGCAAGCTGGTATTGTGAATACATTTTTTCATTTGCATTAATATTGCCATTTATGATTTCTGTTTCTAACCATTCCGCAATTTGGATATAAATAGGCTTAGAACTGTCGTTGTTTAAAACCAATAGAATTTCCACCTCCTATGTGGAATAGTGCATTAGTGATGTAATGTACTAATCTTATTATATGCTAATTTCCATCTTTTGCAATACTAAAATGTTCAAAGTTTTTTCAGATAGTAGTCACATTTGAACGGTTTATAGGTTGTTAGGTTATGTTAGAGTAGGAGATAGAAGAAATTGAATAGGAGAAAATTCAATGAAAAAAATAATGTTTATAACTTTAATCATGTTGGTTTCTTTATTAACTGCTTGCGGAGGACAATCAGAAGCTGAACAAGAAGACAACCATTCTGAACATGGTGAAAACCAAGATAAGAAAGACGATTCATTAATACCGGTTGTGGTTGAAATTTTAGTTCAAGATCAAACAGAATTAGGTGAACAAACGCTTCAAGCGCAGGTCACACATGATGAAGAACCAATCGCTGAAGCAGAAGAAGTCACGTTTGAGGTATGGAAGAAAGGTCATGAAGATGACAGTGAAAAGATTGAGACAACCTATACCGAAGACGGGATTTATGAAGCAACGTACACATTTGAAGAAGATGGTACGTATCAGATGTACGCTCATGTAACAGCTAAGTCACAGCACGTGATGCCAAAACATGAGTTTGAAGTAAAAGCAAAATAAACCGTATTATTGATAGATGAACCTCCCCCTTTATGTAATGAAGAAGGCATTCAAGCTTAAATCGCTTGAATGCCTATTTTATGCCTCAACGGCTTCTTTAACTTCTTCAATTTGGTGTACATTTAATATCTTCTCTAAATTAACTAACACTAAAAGCCGATCATCTTGCTTTGAAACTGCTGATATGTACTCTTGATCAATTCCACCTACCATTTGTGGTGGGTCCTCCACTGTTTCAGTATCTATACCTAGGACTTCTTTGGCCTCATCGACCATAAGACCTAAATGTAACCCATGCAAATTAATTAATAAAATTCGCGATGATGCATCCTTTTTTACTTCTCCAACCTGAAGTAACTCTTTTAAATCAATAACAGTTGTCACTTCATTTCGGATATCAGCGATTCCTTTCACATAATTAGGTGCCTGAGGAACCCTCGTTATATCTGGAACTTTCTCAATAGCCTGTACTTGTTCAATCGGCACACCATAATATTCTTCACGCATACGAAAGACCACAAATTGGTCCATAGTTGCCACCGCCTTTAGCTTAAATGGATATTTTTACTTATTAAAAAGCCTAACCCAACCATATAGTTAAGTCAATGTTATGAAGACATGCTACAATTATTAAGGGTGATAAAAAATGAAAATTTATGTAGATGCAGACGCTTGTCCTGTCAAAGACATTATTATAGAGGAAACTAAAAAAGAAAGGCTTGAGGTAATTCTAATTAGAAGCTATTCTCATTTCTCTAACAAGGTTGAAGACCCACATGTAAAAACGATTTACGTTGATTCTGAAAACGAAGCAGCTGATTATAAAATTATGCAACTCGTAAGTCAGGGAGATGTCGTTATCACCCAAGACTACGGACTGGCTTCTCTTTTACTCGCTAAAAATTGCACAATCCTCCACCATAAAGGGTTTATTTACACAGCTGAAAAAATGGACACTCTTTTGAATGCGCGATATGCAAGTGCTATGGAACGTAAAAGCGGCCAAAAAACTAAAGGTCCAAAAGCAATGACAGATCAAGATCGCGACAAGTTCAAACGAATGTTTAAAAAAGTCATCTCTTCTTAGTACAATCTAATTGCCGTATACACATACCATCCAGATAGGCAAACAATCACTGTTGTCATTAGGATGGTATAAGTTCTTGTCTTAAAGTGCTGAATATATTTTTGGCCGAACTGCCAAGCGATTAAATATACTGGTACTGTCATGATAACTGCTAACAACGTCAATCCTACTGTGAATAATGGTACCTGTAACCAACCATCTACATTATGCCCACTACGGTTCACAAAACCAACCACCGCAATCGATATATAGATTGGATAAAGGTTCAAAAGGCTTACAACTATAAAGTAAAAAATCGTAAGTAAGTTCTTTTTCATCCTATTTTCCCACCTTTTAAGTGAAAATCACCCATTCCCCTACCCTTAATTTACACTAAACACCCAATTAAATCTAGAATTTTCCAAATAAATGGTAGAAAAATTATGCCTCTTCGTGCTTTTTCGATTTAATTCGATAAAAAGTTACCCCTTAAGCACTATTTACTATAAATTTTAAATAATGATAATATTTTATCAATTCAGACACTATCAAGAATAATCAAACGTTCAAGGCAGTATATTTGTGATTGTCGTGTGAAAAATTCAATTTTTTGAAAGGGGAAATGTTGTGAAAAAGTTAATCGTCTTGATCGGTGTGTTAGCATTCTTGCTCATACCACTTCAAACCGTATTTGCAGATGATGCAAGTGCATCTGCAAAACAAGAGTATTTAGTTGAATTTGACGGCCCTGCCAAAAAAGGTGTCTTAAATGCCTTTGGTGTTGAGGAGTCAGATATCTTACATGAATTTCAGGTATTACCTGTATACCACGTAAAACTTACGGATAAACAGGCAAAAGGGTTATCTAATAACCCGCACATTAAATTTGTTGAGGAGAATGCAGAAGCTAAAGCCACTGCACAAACTGTTCCATGGGGCGTTCCACATGTCCAAGGAACAACTTCTCAAAGTTATGGTTACACTGGTAACGGTGTAAACGTTGCGATTCTTGATACTGGAATCGCTGCTTCACACGGCGACTTAAATGTTTCAGGTGGTTATTCTGTATTTGGTGATTCACCTTATAACGATGGAAATGGGCATGGTACACACGTTGCTGGTACCGTTGCAGCCTTGAACAATAATTCTGGTGTCTTAGGCGTAGCTCCTTCAGCTAACCTATATGCTGTAAAAGTGTTAGATGGTAATGGAAGCGGGTCATATGCTGGAATTGCTGAAGGAATTGAATGGGCAATTCAAAATAACATGGATATTATTAACATGAGCTTAGGAGGATCCCAAAGCTCTTCTATTCTAAAGGATTATGCAGATTATGCTTACTATAATGCAGGTATTTTAGTTGTTGCAGCTGCAGGTAATAGTGGTAACTCTTGGGGCTGGAGTGACACAGTTGGCTACCCAGCTAAGTATGACTCTGTCATCGCAGTTGCAGCTGTAGACCAAAACAACAACCGTGCTTCATTCTCAAGCCACGGTCCTGCTGTTGAGCTGGCAGCACCAGGAGTTAATATTTATAGCACGATGCCTGGAAACAGCTATGATTCCTTAAATGGAACATCAATGGCATCACCTCATGTAGCTGGGGTTGCAGCACAGGTATGGCAAGCTAAACCACATCTATCAAACTCTCAATTACGTTCACTGTTAAACAACACAGCACAATATCTAGGAAACTCAAATTATTATGGTAACGGCTTAGTTCAATCATTTGATGCTATTGCAAATTAATTAATTCAGTAGGGATGAGGCTACTCCTCTTCCCTACTGATCAAAATTTTAGGAGGCTAATTTTGAAAAAGTTTCTAGTTCTAATAACAACATTATTTTTATTAATGGTTCCATTACAAACAAGTTTCGCTGATGAAGCGAAAACTCAAGAAAAAGATGAATATTTAGTACAATTTGATGGTCCTGCCAAAAAAGGGTTGTTAAAAGCATTTGGCGTACAGAGTCAGGATATCGTTCATGAATTTAACCAATTGCCAGTCTATAACGTTACACTTACTGAAAAGCAGGCAAAAGGACTTAAAAATAATCCTCAAATTAAGCACGTAGAAGAAAATGCTGAGGCGCAATCTTTTGCCCAAGAAGCACCGTGGGGAATTCCTCATGTTCAAGGAACAGAAGCCCAAAACAACGGTCATACTGGAGAGGGCGTTAAAGTTGCGATATTAGATTCTGGTGTAGATGCATCCCATGAGGATTTAAATGTCGCTGGTGGATACTCTGTTTTTGGTGATTCACCTTATAACGATGGTAATGGCCACGGGACGCATGTTGCTGGTACAGTCGCTGCCCTCGATAATAATCTAGGTGTTGTTGGCGTAGCACCTGATGCTGAAGTGTATGCCGTTAAAGTTCTTGATTCTAGCGGTAGTGGCTCTTATGCCGGCATTGCTGAAGGTATTGAATGGGCGATTAATAATGATATGAATGTTATTAATATGAGCCTTGGTGGGTCTGTAAGTTCAGATGTTTTAAAGGAGTTTGTCGACCTTGCATATCAAGAAGGAATTTTAGTAGTTGCGGCTGCTGGTAATAGTGGTACTTGGTTAGGATGGTTCGATACGGTTGGCTATCCAGCTAAATATGAATCCGCCATGGCAGTAGCAGCAATTGATCAAAGCAATAACCGCGCTTCATTCTCAAGTGCAGGTAACGCAGTTGAAATTTCTGCCCCAGGCGTAGGAGTGTTAAGTACTGTTCCAGGTAATAGTTATGATTCTTACGATGGAACCTCTATGGCATCGCCTCACGTGGCAGGTGTCGCAGCTCAAGTTTGGGCAGCTAAGCCTAATTTAACGAACGTTGAATTACGTGAACTACTTAATAATACAGCAGAAAACCTTGGTAGTTCATTCCATTATGGAAATGGTCTTGTACAATCTTTTGAAGCCATTTCCTATTAATCTAGCGTTTAATATAAAAACCCTTTAGGAGGTCTATAATGAAAAAGATACTGTTCATTTTAAGTGCATTGGTTTTACTACTAATGCCGCTTCAAACAGGCTTCGCACAAGAAGTCGAGCCACAATCTAAATCAGACTACTTAGTAAAATTTGACGGTCCAGCTGAAAAAGGTTTACTAAAAGCCTTCGGTGTTGAAGACCAAGACATCAAACATACTTTTACTAAGCTTCCAGTAGTGGCACTAAGTCTTTCCGATAATCAGGCTAAAAGTTTACTCAACCATCCTCAAATTGAGGCAGTTGAAAAAGATGCTAAAGTTAAGGCTTTTGCGCAAACAACTCCATGGGGCATCCCACATGTTCAAGGCACTGATGCTCAAAATGACGGACACACAGGTAACGGCGTTAAAGTTGCTGTACTAGATACGGGTATTGATTGTTCCCATGAAGATTTAAATGTATCTGGTGGTCACTCAGTATTTGATGATGCTGAAAATAGTGACCCTTGTAATGATGGGAATGGTCACGGTACTCACGTAGCTGGTACAGTGGCAGGACTAGATAATGGATTAGGTGTGCTAGGCGTTGCACCACAAGCTTCTTTATATGCGGTAAAAGTATTAAACAATGATGGTAGCGGATCTTATTCTGGTATCGCTGAAGGAATTGAATGGGCTATTAATAATGACATGGATATTATTAATATGAGCCTAGGTGGATCACAAAGCTCTTCTATCTTAGAAGATTTTGCAAATCTAGCATATGATGAGGGTGTGTTAGTGGTTGCAGCAGCAGGTAATAGCGGTAACAAAGGCGGTAAAAATGATAGCGTTGGTTACCCTGCAAAATACCAATCTGTTATTGCGGTAGCTGCGGTTGATCAAAATAATCAACGCGCAAGCTTCTCGAGCACAGGGCCTGCTGTTGAATTATCAGCACCTGGTGTTAATATCCTAAGCTCTGTTCCTGGTAACAGTTATGATTCTTATAACGGTACATCAATGGCGTCACCACACGTAGCAGGTGTAGCAGCTCAAGTTTGGGCAGCTAAGCCAGGTTTATCTAATGTTGAACTTCGTCAGTTATTAAATGATACCGCACAACCTTTAGGTGATTCTGGCCAATATGGCTTAGGTTTAGTTCAATCATTAGATGCCATTAATCAATAATTAACTATAAGAGCTGTCCTAAAAGTCATAATTAATGACTGATGGGCAGCTTTTTTTAGTTCTTTCTGCAAGCACAACGCGGGTTTCACAAAGCGCACTTCGTTTGTGATCTTAACTCCCCCTCTTCTATATTCCTACTATTTTTTATTAAATAGCACAAAAATCGATCTGATTTTTGATGTAAAAACAATATCTGACTTCATTTATCTCCTTCGACAAATTTCCGCAAAAAACAGTCAGTCGTTCGTACCACTAGCCTATCAACCTTATTTACCATTCCTACCCAACTAAAGACTTATTTATTTCATTTCACAGAGGTATTCATTAAACTTTGCTGAAATAAGATGCAATAAATTAATTGGGAGGGTGTGTATGAGAAAGTATTTAAAATTAAATAGGAAATTATTACCTATTACGATGATTCTACTAATGCTTTTTTCGACATGGGTTAACACAGGACTTATAACTTCGATTCATGCTGACAGTGATGTTGAAAAAAGCGAATTAGAAATTGAGAAGGAACGCGAGAAAGCCTTTGAAGAGCAAGACAACGAGCCAAATGAATCAGAGGAACTTAAAAACATCCTGTCAGGCCTCGGATTTACACCTAAGCTTGCCGAACAAACGCCACGAGAACCAAATGCCCCACCTAAAATTGATAAACAAATTTCAAAACAACTCCAAGAAAAAGAACAAGTGAATGTTATTATTCACTTAAAAGACCAAACGAATTTCCAGTCCATATACCAAAATATTAAAGGTAAAACGAAAGCTGAGCGTGCTGAACACGTTAGAGAAACCTTAAAGACAAAAGCTCAAGCATCGCAAAAAGGGTTAAAGCAAGCTCTATCTGCACTAGAATCAAAAGGGCAAGCTGCTGTTAAAAATGAACTTTGGATTAATAATAGTATTGTCGCAAGTATCAATAAAAAAGCGTTAAAGTCTCTTAAAGAACGTGAAGATGTCGAACGTATTCAGTTAGATGAAACATTAAAGGTCCCTAAAGTAACTGTTGAAAGTACCCCTAATCTACCAGAGTGGGGACTTGAAAAAATTAATGCTCCTCAAGTATGGGGAGATTATGGAATTACTGGTGAAAACATAGTCGTTGGAATTATGGATACAGGCGTAGATGGTAATCATGAAGCTCTTAGACATAATTACCGCGGTAGAAACGGTGATCACGAATCATCATGGATTGATCTCTCTGGTGACGGTTACGAGACTCCAGGTGATGGACATGGTCATGGTACTCATGTTGCCGGGACAGCAGTCGGCGGGGGTGAGGGTGAACCAATCGGTGTTGCTCCTGGTGCTGAATGGATTGCCGCAAAGATATTTAAAGATAGTGGTTCTACTACTCTATCAGCGATTCACGAAGCGTTTCAGTGGTTTATGGCTCCTGGAGGTGACCCAAGTAAAGCACCTCATGTCGTTAACAATTCTTGGGGTAACTCAAATACTTATACTTTAGAATTCTACGACGATGTACAGGCTTGGATTTCAGCAGGTATTTTCCCATTATTTGCAGCCGGAAACGATGGGCCAGGTGCTCAAACGATTGGATCTCCTGCTAGTTTTGTAGATTCATTTGCGGTCGGTGCTACCGATCGTTACGACCAGATTGCATCTTTCTCTAGTCGTGGTCCAGTATATTGGGAAAACGAAGATGGTGAAATGGTCAGTTATATAAAACCAGACCTTGCGGCACCTGGTCATGAAATTTATTCAGCTTGGCCAGGTGAAGGTAAGTATAACACAATTAGCGGTACCTCAATGGCTACACCACACGTAGCTGGGTCCATTGCGCTACTTTTAAGCGCAAAGCCTAATCTTAGTGTTCAGGAAATTGCTGATCTATTAAAAAATACAACCCGAAAAGAAGCACATATGGGTGAATTGCCTAACACTCAGTACGGCACTGGTATTTTAAACATTTATCAAGCTGTAACAGAAGCTGCTTTTGCCGGAACATTCACAGGAGAAATTACAAATGGAGACGGCGAAAAGATCTCTGGTGAAATTCTATTACCAGATTTAAACCAAACGATTGAGGTTGAAGATGGAAGCTTCACTCATAAGATCCGTGAAGGGGAACATGAGGTCATCGTTCAATCATTTGGTTATGTGGACTTTGAAACAACCATCACAATTGAAAAAAATGATACAACTGAAGTGAACTGGACATTAGATCAAGCCGAATCGTATACCGTAACCGGGCACGTATTAAACAGCGAATCAGGTGAACCGGTACCTTATGCATTCATTCGAGTTAAAGATACACCGTTAAATACGATTCGCACGGATGAAAATGGAGAATTTACCATCGATCACTTACCTGTTGGCTCTTACGAATTACAATTAACAGGTTCAGACATATTAGGCACAACTAAAACGATTGAGCTAACTCAAGATACAAATATTGATATTAACGTTGAACCAAACCCTAATCCTGGTGAACCAAATTGGAAAACAGCAAACCAGAACTTTGCTCGTAATGCCGTATCAACTAATAGTATTGATATCGAGCAATTAGAAAATAATTGGTCTTATAACACCGATACAAAAGGGCAGATTATATTCTCTTCCCCTTCAGCAGCTGAGAATACAATGGTTTTTACAACTGATCGCGGCTGGGTGACAGCTCTTAATATTAATACACAGGAAGAGTTATGGAGTATACGTTTAGGTGATACGTTACGCTCTACTCCAACTATTCACAATGGCGTTGTTTATGTATCAGGTGGTTCAGATCAATCCATTTATGCATTAGATCTTGAAACAGGACGCACACTCTGGAGTCAAGACATCGGACAACCAGCAGTATACGAAGCTCCAATTGTTAAAGATGAAACCGTGTACGTAGGGTCTAGTATGGATACTGAAACAACAGTTTATGCTCTAAGTGCCCATACGGGTCAAGTAGAATGGTCGGTTGATATCAATGCCTCGTCATTCTTTAACCCTACTCTTGGAGACGAATATTTATACGTCGGAACGTTTGAAGATAAAACATTAAGAGCATTAAACCTAGACGACGGTTCCACTAGTTGGAGCTATACTCTAGAAGAAAATGAAGGGTTTTTATCCCATCCCGTATATAAGGACGGTAACGTTTATGCATTGTCTTCAAACATGGGTAGTAATGGAACTTTACACGCCCTAAATGCGAACGATGGCTCGCTTATATGGAAAACAAACCAAGTTGGCGATTCGCAAGCTAACTCCCCTATTGTTTATGGTGATATGGTCATTGTTAGCTCAGCGAGTCAGCCAATCGTCCGCGCCTTTAACGTTCAAAATGGCGAAGAAATATGGTCTAACGATCAGACAGGGACGATTTTAAACAATGGTGCTATTACTAGTAACGGTATTCTAGTCATTTCAAACACAAATGGCACCCTTATGTGGATGGATGCTTTCACAGGGGAAATCCTAAAGAAAGGGTCACTTCCAAATTACAGTACGTCAACTCCTGTTATTATGCCAGGATCAGTCTTCATTCCTCATTTATCTGGAATTGAACAATTTATTGCTCCCGGAATATTAACTGGTGTGATTCAAGATGATGCTGGTCAAGGAATAGAGGCTAACGTTTCCATAGAAGAAACAGGGCAAGCTACAACAGCGAGTGGGCAAGGTGAGTATACATTCAAACATGCCCCAGGGGAATTTGAGGTCAAAGTCAGTGAGTATGGTTATGAACAAATCACTGAAACGATCACATTCGTCTCTGGTTATGAAATCAATCAAGACTTTACACTACAAGAAGCAGAAGCTGGCTCACTAAAGCTAACCGTTACAAACGAAAGAACAGGCGAAGCGATTGAGAATGTTGAAGTCGAATTAAAAGATACTCCAGTAAATGGAACAACAGATTCAAATGGTTTATTTGAACAATCTGAAGTTTATGCTGGAACTTATGATGTCACACTTAATTTAAATGGGTTTGAAACTAAAACGGAAACAATTGATATTACAGCTAATACCCTTAATGATTTCGAATTTACATTAAAGCCAATTGGCATCGCTGTTTTGAATGACTATGAATCAGAAATCACTGAACTCCTCAATTTAAATGGATTCCTAGCTGAGGAACGTGATTGGGATATTATTGAGGACATCAATCGTTACGATATCGTTTACTTAAATGGTGCTTATACCACAGACGGACAACCACCTGATGAAGAAACCTTTAATGAATTAGTTCAAAAAGCAAAAGAGTTCGATGTGAATCTAGTATTCGCTGATACTTGGGGCCAGAGTTATGGAAGTATACACCATTTAACTGATTATTATGAGGACCCACAAGAGCTTCTTCATAATTATGGGTCGGGAACAGTATCTTTAAAGGTAAATGAAGAACATCCTATTTTTGAAGGTTATGAAGTTGGAGATTATTTAGAGTTAAGCAGCCGAAGCGGCGACTTCGCATGGTTCAATCAATATTCAGGCAGGGACCTTGCAGAAATTGGATCATCCGAACTTGGATTAGTCGGTACAGGTGTTGCTTATAAGCCTGTTAGTGAGAATAGTGCGCACTTGTTACTATCGACACATTCGGCGTCACCATGGTCTTCTCCTTTCCAAAGCTGGCAACAAGATATGCAAAACGTTTTCTTAAACAGTATGAATTACTTGTTATCAGCTGAATTCGGTCAGGTCACCGGAACGGTTAAGAATGAGGAAGGCGATCCGCTTAACGCTACAGTTGAAGTTGTCGAAACAGGTTATCAATACAATGATCAAAGCGACCTTAATTTCTATCATGATGTAGGGACGTATACCCTGAAAATCAGAGCATCTGGTTACGAGACAAAGACGCAAGAAGTTGAGGTTAAAAATGGAGAACCTGTTAACTTAGATATTGTATTAGTCTCAACGCAAGGTGGTTCGGTCACTGGCGAAATCATAGATTCGCTGACAGGTGCACCTTTAGCAGGTGTTGATATTACACTCCATCAGGAAGGAGAAGTCGTTTCAGAAACAACTTCTGGCGAACAAGGATACTATGAATTTTTAGATTTAGATGAAGGCCACTACACGCTCAAGCTTAATAAAGAAAATTATATACAGGAATCCACCAGACTTGAAGTCGGTTCTGTACCTATTGAACAAAATGTGGAACTTACACAAGTTCCATCTGTAGCAGTACTAGATGATTACTATTCAAGTGAACGTAGTTTCGAATCGGTGTTAGAAGAAGTCGGTATTCCAGTAGAAGAAGTTTCTGATGATGAGATTATAGATCGTTTAGATGAATTTGATGTCGTGTTTGTGAATGGTCTAGGTCTTGACCTTAGAGATCAGATAGATCAATTACTTCATAAAGCCGATCAATCGAAGACAAGTGTCGTATTTGGAGAAACGTATTATACATCATCTCCTTTAAATCAATTAGTCGAAAGACGCGGTGATCCATCTAGTCGAAACAGAGCTGACCATTCATCTAGCACAGAATATGTCGTCACTGAACCACATGAGATATTTGGTGATTTAGAAGCCGGGGACACCATTGAAATTCTACCACCTGGAAGTGGACGCATTGCTGCTTATGGTGGATATAGTGGTTATAATATCGCCGACATTAAAAACCGAGATTTAAACCAACCTTATGGACCTGGAATGGGTTATAAACCTAGGACAGAAAGCAGCGTTGAACTATTACTTGGAGGGTACGGTTTTACTTTTAGTCATGATGCGGATGACTACACAGCAGAAGGTAAAGAACTACTTATTGATAGCATCGTTTGGGCAGCTCATGCTGAATTCCCGACCATTAATGGAACAGTGGCAGACCAAGAAGGGAATCCTCTTGATGCAACTGTTAAAGTCGTTGGCGAAAGCTTTGAAACTACCACAAATGATAATGGCGAATACTCCATTGCATTACTAGAAGGTGATTATGAAATAGAAGTGGAATCATTTGGATATGAATCTCAAACCATTTCAGCATCTGCTAGTCATGGCAATGAACCTGTTAACGTTAAATTAGAGGTACACCAAGAAGCAGGATCTATAAGTGGTGTAATTGAGAATGAACAGGATGGCCAAGCCATTCAAGATGTTAACATCAATGTTGATGGAATTCCGCGAGAAACGACAAGCAATACTCAAGGAGCATTTAACATCGATCGAATGGAGCCTGGAGAATACACATTAACCTTAACAGCAGATGGTTATGTTACGAAAGAACTTAACATTTCTATAAATCCAGGTGAAAATTTAGATCTGACAATTAGAATGAAGCCTTCTCCTCTTGTGGGGATCATTGTAGATAACCAATCAAATGATGAAACTCTAGCTAACTATTTAGAAGGTCGAGGCTTTAATACAAAAGAGCTATTCTATACTGATTTGGATCAACTTAGTGATTTAGATTTAGTCATTGCTAACTCAGACTATAATCGTGACCTCGAACCGACAGAGGAAGAATTTGATCGTTTCCTTAAAGCAATTGATCAAGAAAAATTATCTGTTATTTGGACAGGACATGTAAATGGTCGAGGCGGCATACGCTTTTTACATCAGTATGAGAATAATCCGCAAGTTGAAATAAGAGAACGAGACGCTGATAAGACAATTAAACCTATTGCTGAACACCCAATTACAGCTGGATTAGAGGTTAATGACACTTACTCTTTCGAAAGTCGTTCAGATTACTATTATGCATTTGATGAGTACGATGGTCATACCGTAGCTACAGTCAACCATCCAACTGAAGGTGACCTAGGTGATTTAGCCGCGTATAAAGGAAGAACGACAGATTCCGTTGAAGTGCTACTTGCTAATACAACATTCGGGTATCAGTTTAGCCCTGATGAGCCACGTTACTTCAATGAAACGCTTGTCAAGCTCATTAATAACTCCATTCTTTGGACATTAGACAATGAAGAATCTTTAGCAGCCGACGTTAATGGTGTTATTAATAACGATTTAGGTACGCAAATTGCAGGTACGGTGACGGTTAAAGAAACAGGGAAAATCATTGAATCAAATGCTGATGGTGAGTTTTTCTTAGGGTTACAAGAAGGCACTTACACATTAGAAATTGAAGCATTTGGTCATCAAACTGGTGAATTTTCTATAACGGTTGAAAATGGCGAAGTTTATAATGAAACTTTCACTATACAATCTAACGACATCGGAACATTAAGTGGTCAAATTTTAGATGGTGAAACTGAAGAGCCTATTTCCGGAGCAACCGTTAACATTTTAGGGACACCAGCTTCTGTTGAAACAGATGAAAATGGAGAATTTGAATTAACCCTCCCTATTGGTAGTTATGACTTGCAGGTCATGGCTGAAGGGTATATGACCACAACAGAAACAAACATTGACATCAAGCATAATGAAACTACGGACGTTTCAGTCTTCATGCCTTACTCCGAAAAAGTTGCTGTCATTACGATGTCATCTCGGTTTGATGAATTTGAATCAGTCATGACAAATGCTGGGTACGATGCCGATTACATTAACTATACAGATTTAGATGAGTTTATTTCAGAAATTCCAAATTACGCTTTAATTATCTATAACAATCACTCTTATTATACGAGTGATGAACTGTTTACCGATTTCATTGAAAAAACAGACGAGCATGAAGTTAGTGTTATCTTCGCATCGCAATATGGTGGTGGCACGATTGGTGATTTAAGTGATTTACTCGGCGACCCTGCTGATGTTGAGCATGGTTTTGTGCCAGGTCACATCAATATTAAAACGATGCAAGATCACCCACTATTTGCTGGTATTCAGGATGAAGAGTTCCGCATATTAGATGATGGCGACAATAATCAGCAGTATGCGATTTACGAAGATTATAGCGGTACAACTATTGGCTCCATTTCTCATGATCAAGAGGGTGTTATTGGGGATGGTATCGGCTATGATTTCCGAACTGCGAATAGTGTGCACCTACTACTGTCTGGGTTTCAAATTGGCAGCTACTCAGATCCAACATCGAACTGGACAGATGAGGCTCACATCTTCTACCAGAATGCTATGAACTGGGCGCTAAATGCTAGCATTGGTGAGATTCGTGGTACAGTAACTGATGTTAATGATGAACCAATTGCAAATGCCACTGTTAGTATTCCGGGTCTCGACATTGAGACGACAACCAATGCTAACGGCGAGTACCAAATCGGTATTGGTACTGGAACTTATGACGTGAGCGTATCAGCTCGTGGTTATCATGAAGACACCAAATCAGTCACAGTAGAATCTCAAGGACATTCTGCTGAACTAAACTTTACGCTTGAGGCCATTGAAGGTCAACCAATTACTGGTCAAGTTATGGATGCTGAGAATGAAGGAACATTATCTGGTGCGACTGTTGAGCTATATATTGGTGATGAAACAGAACCAATTGAGACAGTTGAAACAAGTGAAGATGGCCAGTTTAATTTCGATCAACTTTTACCAGATGATTATGTACTGAAAATTAAACGGGATGGTTATTTAAATAAAACGATTGAAACAGTCCTTGGAGATAAACCAATTACTGTTGATGTTCTTCTAAATGACATAAAAGTTGCTGTCGTAGGAGATTTTAAAAACAAACTTCAGACTCTATTAAATGACCATGACTTGTACGCTGAAGGACGAGATTGGGATGTTGCTCAAGATGTCACTGAATACGATTTGATTATTCTTAACTCAAGTGAAGGAAATCCGGAGCAGCTTCAAGAATTAATCGATGCCACCGATGAACATGATGTTAGCTTAGCCTTCCTTGGTACATGGGGGGCGAATCGTGGCTCAATTCCTACTCTTAAAGATACAGTAGGTTACCCAGAACGTGGAGATGATGGATACGACGAAGGAGAAGTCATTCTTAACGTCAGCGATTCAGAACATCCAATTTTTGAAGGATTGCCAGATGAGATGACAATTCATAGTGAGAAGAGTCCATACTCTGCTTTTGTTAACTATCCAGGACATCAATTAGGAGATCTTCAAGTGGATGGTGAAACTAAAGGGACTGCAGTCGCTTATAGTTATCGAAGTCAGCAGTCAGTTCATTTATTACTATCTTCATTTGCAGTCAACAATATGATCGGACCTGGTTACGGATGGACAGAAGATGGACAAGCACTATTTGTTCAAGCTATGGACTATGCTCTAAATGCGGAGCAAGAACCTCCAAGTACTCCTGCTTGGGATCAGAAACGGTTAAAAACTGATGAATCACTTGTGACATTAACTGGACAAGCAGAGCCATTTACTACTGTTAATATATATGAAACTAAAGGAAATAAAACAAATCTAGTTGGCTCAGGTAAAGCTAATTCAGATGGGGAGTTCGCTATTGAAATTGAATTCTCGAATGGAAACCACTTCTTAAAAACAGAAGCCGAAAACTTCGCAGGAACATCTGACTTAAGCGAACAGATGCAGCTGATTGTAACAAGTGAATAAATTAATAAAGGGTGGCTCATAACTGAGTCACCCTTTTTATAACTTGACGATAATTTAAAAAAAGTTATCGTAACATCCATAATACTTAACGTAACAATCACTAAACTTGCCGTTAAGTCATCGGTAAAAAGTCCCTCAATGAGTAAATCTTCTTCCCGCCTCTCCCTACTGTGGTTTTAGCAGTGACCATTGAATTTAATATAGCCTCCTCTGTCGCTTCACTTACAGCTTGAAACGCTTGATTGATGTCATCCTCATGTATCGCTTTAAAACTTTGAAGACCATTACTAGAGTTATGCGGAACTTTATTGTCAGTTGAAAACCCAATGACAATATCCCCGCTTCCATTACCGTAAAAAGATCCCGTACGTGAAATGCCTGCAGCTGATCGTTTAATCACTCTTCTCAGTTGTCTGTGGCTAACCGGTAAGTCTGTTGCGACCACCACCATAATAGAACCCTTATCTGGTTCTGACGTAACATCAAGTTGCTGCTTTAAACTTTTACCGATATCTCGGCCATCTATGCGAAACTGATCGAGTTGTCCAAAATTTGATAAGACAAGAACTCCTAGTGTGTATGTACCATGCTCATACTGAATGATTCTTGAGGATGAGCCTATTCCTCCTTTTAAACCAAAGCATGACATGCCAGTTCCGGCCCCAGTGGCTCCTTCCTCAAAATCTACACGTGCTTTGTTAAGAGCATGATGGGCATCTTCTTTAGTCAAAGCCATGGCACGTATATCATTTAAGATCATATCATTACATTCACCAACAAAAGGATTAACCGTTCCAGTAGTGCGCCCAATTTCAGGGTTCTGTTTTAACGTATACTCAATTAAAGCCTCCGAACAAACTCCAACATTAAAGGTATTAGTGAGTAAAATCGGGGTTTCAATTGTGCCTAATTCATTAATCTGAATAGAACCAACTGTCTTTCCAAAACCATTTATGACATGTGTTGCCCCAACGACTTTTTCTTTAAAAACATTTCCATTATGGGGAAAAACAGATGTAACGCCTGTATGAAGATCACCTTTAGCGAACGTTTGATGACCGACTTTCACACCATGTACATCTGTTATTTTATTAAGTTTACCAGTGTTCATTGTTCCTATTTTATAACCATAGTCTCGAATCCGTTTCACCAATGCCTCCACTCCTTTTCTTTTTAGTTTAACTTAATTAAAAAACCGTTTCACTCATCTCTGAGTAAAACGGTTGATTATTTATTGATAATTTTGTGGGCCTTGGTTCTGTTGGTTTTGTTGCTGTTGCTGCTGAGCCTGCTGTCCCATTTGAGCTTGTTGCTGGTTCATTTGCGACTGCTGTTGCTGACCCATTTGGGCTTGGCCTTGTTGAGCTTGATTAGCCTGTTGACCTTGCTGAGCCATCTTGTTATGGGCTGGGAACGATATGTTTGATAAAGCTTGACTCGCTTCATTTTGGAATATGTTTTGAGTGGCTAGGTCACCAAGTGATAACATCCCAGCTAATTGACCATTTTCTGTGACCGGTAAACGACGGATTTGTTTCTCTGCCATTAATTGTGCTGCTTGATGAATATCCATGCTCGCATCTGCTGTAGTGAGCTGATCACTCATGCACTCACCTACTGTACAGTTTCCGTCCTTATCCATTGCCGTTGCACGCGTTGTAATATCACGGTCTGTAATAATTCCTCTTAACGCACCATTCTCAACAACCGGAATAGCGCCGATATCGTTTTGCACCATTAATTCAGCCGCTTCTTTTAAAGATTGCTGAGGGGTAACAGATACAACATTTGTACTCATTAAGTTTTTGATTGAATTTTGCATAATAAAAAATCACTCCTTTTACCATTTATATTTAGCAAAAGAAGTGATATTATGCACAGAAGATATAATAGACAAAAAGGCTACTGAGGTGAACTTAATGGAAGTTTTCGGTTCCGTAATCGACAAGCAAACACGTTGTAAGCACTATCATAGTAAATATGATGTGATTGCTATTAAATTCAAATGTTGTAACGCTTACTATCCATGTTATAAATGCCATGAAGAATCGGTCAGTCACTCTATTGAACGCTGGGAACCAGAAGAGTTTAATCAAAAAGCGGTTCTATGCGGCATCTGCAGGCATGAATTAACGGTGAATGAATATTTGAATTCTGCTAACCAATGCCCAAATTGCCAAGCAAAGTTTAATCCTGGTTGTCAGCTTCATCACGATTTATATTTTAAGGTTTAGTATATCTTGTCGCCTAATTTGGCGACAAGTCATCATCTAACCCTCCACATCTCTTCTTCTATATAACCATAAACCAAACACCATAAAGACCGCAGCAATCACACTGAGAATCAATGAACTCATAAACTCAAAACTTTCTATGGGATAGTCCACAACATGTTCAAAAGCGGAAATGTTTCGCACAGCATCCGAAAATTGAAGTAGATCTCCCATATAAATGACTATAAATATAAATCCTAAATAGATCCACCCTAAACTATTCAATCTACCTAAACCTATAAAAATACTTGCTACACCAATCATGATCCATGAAGCAGGCAAAAATACCATAATTGAATTAAACAATTCCATAAACGTTAAGTCTTCCTCAATTACCCAAGCCCCAGCGCTACTAAGACCTAACGCACCTGCTCCTAACGTTATAATACTTGTAAAGATCGCAACTAAAATATAGTTACCAAATAGTTTGACCCTTGGTAAAGCTGTTGCTAGTAATTGTTCTGTTCGATTACGTTTTTCCTCTTTCCTCAATTTATTAACAGCCATAACAGCTGGAATGGTTGAAAGTACAGCCATAATGGATGCGATCATCGTAATAAACTGTAGCGTCATGGATACGCCCTCTTGAGTCGCCATAACTTCCTTCATCATTTCAATCTCAGCAAAATACGTGTCTGTATCACCTAGGACAGATCCATAGGTAGCACCAAATACATAAGCCACAACTGCCCAAGAAATAATCGATGTTTTCTGTAATCGTATTGTTAAGCCTAAATGTGATTTCGTCAAAGCCCCTGCGTCACGCTTTCCTCTCTTTGAAGGTAAAAAGCCTGCTCCTAGATCTCTAATTGAATTTAAATACATAGCAATAATCACAATGACTATTGACAGCAAGAATGTCATCATAACGGGCCACCAATAGTTATTGACATATACTTCTGATCTCAATACCCAACCAAAGGGTGAAAACCAGGAAATAGTATCATTGACCACATCACCAATCGCTCGAATGAGGTAACTTAATCCAACTAGTAAAAATGATAATCCAACAGCCCCTTTAGAGGTCTGGGTTAACTGAGCGAAGAAAGCCGTTGTTGCTGAAAAAAATAACCCGGTAACACCTAATGCTGCTCCGTATAACATGGAACCATTAAAACTCATGCTTTCAATACCAAGAGCATAAAGACCAAAACCTGTTGCTAAGCTTAATATGATATAAATCATCGACATGACTAAAAGAGTTGATGTTAAATTTGACAATCTTCCGCTTGGTAAGGCACGTATGAGTTCTATTTTCCCTTCCTCTTCTTCTGCACGAGTGTGGCGTACAACTAATAAGACACTCATAACAGCAATAATGAGTAGCGTGATTGCCAACATCTGATGGGCCATCATGGCTCCAACCGTATAATTATCTAACCCAAACCCCGGTCCTAATAGAGCAGTAATAGCTGGATTCTCCATCGTCGATGCCACTTGTTGCCGTTCTGCTTGTGAGGCATATAAATCTTTATATGCCCAGGCCGTAAGTATCGTCATCGTCAAAAAGCCAAATAGCCAAATAATGAAACGTAAACGATCACGTCTAATAATCAGCTTCATTAACATTCCAGTTTTTAAAAATTGGCCACTCCCCATTATTTCACACCTCCAGCTTCTCCTTCATAATGTCTCATAAATAAATCTTCTAAAGTTGGTGGTGCACTCTCTAACTTAATCACTCCCGCTTCGCTTACTTGTTTCATAACACCGTCTAATTGATCCGCATCCACTTGAAAACGGTACTTATTACCGTCACTTTCTAAATCATGTATTCCATCTAGGTGGTCAAACGATAGTGGATTCTTGGTTTCAAGTAGAATTGTTGTACGAGTTAAATGTCGCATTTCGTCTAATGAGCCTGATTCAATCATCTCACCATTACGAATAATCCCAACTTGATCACATAATTTTTCAACCTCAGATAAGATGTGACTTGATAATAAAACGCTTTTCCCTTCTTCTTTCGCTTCTAAAACGCATTCTTGAAATACACGCTCCATTAATGGATCAAGCCCTGATGTCGGTTCATCTAAAATATATAAATCAGCATCTGCTGCAAATGCAGATACAAGTGCAACCTTCTGACGATTTCCCTTAGAGTATGTTCCGCATTTTTTAGTAGGATCTAGCTGAAATCGTTCAATTAACTGCTCTTTTCTGTTAGTATCGATTTTTGCACCTCGCATTTTAGTGAAAAAATCAATGACTTCCCCGCCTGTTAAATTAGACCATAAATTAACATCGCCAGGTACATAAGCTATTCGCTTATGAATCTCAACAGCATCATCCCAAACATCTTTACCAAAAATCGTCGCTTTACCTGATGAAGCTTTTAATATGCCTAACAATATTCGAATTGCTGTTGATTTACCTGCACCGTTTGGTCCAATAAAACCGTAAACCTCCCCTTCACTTAATTCGAGATCCACTCCTCTTAACGCTTGAACTTTTCCGAAATGTTTCTTAAGCCCCTCTGCCTTTAGCATAACCATCTTTCAATCCCCCTTTTATTTGTAATAAGCCTTCTTCAAAACTTCAAGATATTCCAAAAACTCTTCGTGATAATGTTTATAATCAAACTTAGAAAAATCAATTCCTTTTAGTCTATCAATCAGAGTATTCGCATAACCATCCATGGACCATTGAATTAACTGAATCGATTTCTCTACATCTAAATCCTGCCGAAATCTAGAATAATCTATATTCTGATACAATTTAGCGAAACCTTCTATACGCAAAGTATTAATTCGTTCCTTTTGATCATTTGGCAAATGTGCATCTTCCATTACAAACACTTCACTCATAAAATTAAACAAATATTCATTTTGGAAATGAACTTTCATCTTAAGCTCTACAATTTGACTAAAACGTTTAAAAAAATCAGTCTCATTAAGGTCAAATTGTTCAATATAATCATGTTCGATTGCATCTAAGCTGTTTCTAATTAAAAATTCAAAGAGCTCCTGTTTATTCTTAAAATAATAATATAGCATTCCTTTCCCTACTCCAGCTCGTTTTACAATTTGGTTAGTGGAAGCTAATTTATAACCCTTTTCAGCGAACTCTTTAAGTGCTGCATTTATAATTTTCATTTGTGTATCTTCCTTAATGTGATCAAATGCCATTTATTAGACAACCTCCTTGACCGCATTGGTCAATATCATTATAAATGTATTAGACCACTATGGTCAATATGCATAATTTCAAAATTTTACTATTAATCTTATATAAGATGTGATATTATATTTTTTGAAAACAAAAGGGAGGAATTTACAGCATGCTAAAAAAAGTCGCCTTAAGTAGTTTGTTGTTGGCGCTATTGCTTGGAGCTTGTTCTTCAGGGGAATCTAAAAGTGATAAAGAAGTTGTGATTGATACATATCAATCAATGATGGAAATGGAAAAAGTAGATTCAACAGGTACTCTAGACGTTAATGTAGAAGCTGATGTTCAAGACCCCATGATTAAACCTTATATTCAAATGGTTAATGATATGGAATTCAGTGTTGATCAGCGTATGGATATGACTCAAAATCTTCAAGAGATGGTTGTTCACTTGTCAGCTACCATGAGTCCTATGACGTTTAACATTGATTTACCAGTATTACAAGACTTAGAAAATCAAACGCTTTACGTTGAGACTGATAGTTTAGTTGATAATTTAGGCATGTTCTTAGGGAATACTGAACAATTGAAAGGTAAACTATTAAAATTAGATATGAATGAGTTAGAAGGTACGGAAGCCCCGCAAGTTGACTATCAAGAAATGCAAGAAAAGACAACTACAATATTAACTGACTTTTTAAATGAAAAAAGTGATGAGGACTTTACAAAAGAAGAAAATACGTATATCACAACTTTTTCTAAAGATGAATTAATTGAAATGTTCTCTAAATTAGTGACTGAATTTGACGACAGCATTCCTGAAGATGAACTTCAGCAAGGTGTTGAAGAAATGAAGACAGCACTTAAAGATGTTGACTTAAATACATTTGAGACACATGTCACTTTAGAAGATGACCAACTTAAAAGTCAGAAGTTCATTTTAGACTTAGCTTTTGATTAT
Source organism: Piscibacillus salipiscarius (assembly GCF_042685285.1). NCBI lineage: Bacteria > Bacillati > Bacillota > Bacilli > Caryophanales > Bacillaceae > Piscibacillus > Piscibacillus salipiscarius. The sequence goes on from NZ_JBHUMZ010000025.1 coordinate 41,372, forward strand.
GAAGGCACTCCTGTCAAAATTAACTTACAGTCAGACACTGTCTATAACAGCATTGGTGAAGATGTAGAATTCACCATTGATCCAGAGAACAGTGAGTTAATTGAAATGCAAGAATTAAACCAAATGATGAATTCAATGGGATATTAATATATTAGACATTCAAGCAAACGCTTGGATGTCTTTTTTGATTTAAAAACACCCTTTAATTCGGGTGTTTTCAATCAAGATATTCTCGATCAGGCTTTTGATCGCAGTCACATATATCTTTATCTTTGTCACAATCGCAATGGGATGGTTCATCATGCTTAAAACAATCACATGGTTCATGCCAACCGCAACCACACTTCTTCTTCCTTGGTTCAATACAGTGACACTTACGTCCTTTGAGTTCTGCAATTTGGCATTCTGAACAACTACATTTACAAACAGGACGATGTCTCTTAGGTTTATGTTCATGATGTTCATAGTGATCATGGTGATCACAATCGTCATGTTTATGATGACAATGATTACTGCTGTCATGAAACAATGTCGTGACATTTTGAAGTTTCCTTAGCAATAACCATTCTTTCATCACCAAAGTTTCAAGAAACTGATTGACATTACGATTGAATTTTATAATTTCCTCATTTGTTGGATCTGATGGAAAATCACAACAATCACCTACGAATGCCTTCATCTTCTCTGCTTCAGCTTTCATTAAATTAGCTAAAGCAATTTCCTCCAAGGCAATTGATTCTAACAGATCAATTACCACATCGTTTTTGTCTGGCCTGTGAGGCTCCGGTGGTATTGTGGGCATACTCATAAGTTACTTCCCTCCTCTTCAAGCAACATCTCTAGACAGGTGTTCTTTCTCATGTTTATGTTTTCTAAAGCAATTCTGTGTGGATGTAAGTATGATTTAGGTATATGTAAAAAGCCGGCTTTTTGCCGACTTCTTATTCATTCAGTAAACATTCTTCGACTACAGCTAATAACTCAGTATCAGTTAGCTGTGCTGAAAGCGATAGAAAATCAGCATCTGGATTATCAGTAATTGCGATGAAGTTTAATTGATCTCCTCCATTAACGACTTGAAGCGTAAAGTTATAAACAATATTTGCTCTTCTAATCGTACCAACCAATATTGCTTCATTTGCTGCTTCGTCACAGTTAACGACTTGTGTCACGCGCCCTTGAGTTAGATTAATTTGTCCACCCAATTGTGCAATGTCAAAATTAAAGTTTAAATTGTTAGATGTTGGATCACAATTTTCACAGAAACGAATTGTGTACTCAGTATTGATATCTTCAAAAGTTGTTCCGTCAATGGTTGTAGTTGAAGTAATTGGTTGGTTAGATACACCATTCACCGAACACTCACACTGAGTAACTGGTCCATTGCCATTGCCATTTTCACCTTCTTCAAAATCAAGTAAATCCTCTAGTTTCATTAAGAGTAGAAACTCTTTAAAAGCTGCTATTTTTAATATTTTACTAGCATTTCGATTTAACTGAAAAAGTTCATCAATAGATTCGCCTACTAATGGTGGAAAGTAGTGAGTTGGCAGATCACCAGTTGTCCCTGGTATCTGCAATGTTCCTAAGGCTCTTTGAATTTTTTCCGCTTCTGCATTTACTAAGTGGGCCAAGCTTAACTCTTCTAGCCCAATAGAAGCTAACATAAGATTGATTGAATCCTGGTTATTCAAATCAAAATCAGGTATTTCAGGCATTCCCATCTATTACACCTCACCTTCTTATTTCTATTCTATTTATATAGATTTAATTGGTAAGAGCAAATGTCATTATAATTAATTTGTCTTTTTACTCTAATTAGATTATAATCTAATTAGATGATAATCTAATGGAGGGTGTTTCATGCAATTAGATCGGTTGGTTAATTTTCATAAAACGGTTGGTGACAAAACAAGACTAAGGATCATTGGCTTACTTAAAGAGGGGCCGCTTCACGGTCAAGCGATTGCTGGAAAGTTAGGACTGACTCCACCAACGATTTCTCACCACATTCAAAAACTAAAGGAAATTGATATCCTTTATCAGCGTCGTGATAAAAATACAATCTACTATCATTTAAATGAACCTAAACTAGCTCGTTTAGCTAATGCTATTACAACGTTAGGGGATGAGGAAATGAACGAAGAATTCACGGTTACAGACGAAGAGAAACACAAAATTTTATCAAACTTCATCGGTTCGGATGGCCGACTAAAATCAATACCAGCACAGCTCAAAAAACGCCTGATCATACTAGAACATATGGTTAGCGGTTTAGAGCCAGGTGTGACATATCCTGAACCTAAAATTAATGAACATATAAAGAAATACCACGATGACTTTGCAACCATTAGAAGAGAGTTTATTATGCACCACTTCATGACTCGCGATAAAGGTTTTTATGAACTGAACCCACGAGAGTTATGGCTTATTTAAGAACAACTCTTAACAAGCTGTACTCAGTACAGCTTTCTTTTTTAGACACCTAATTAGATAATCATCTAATTAATTGAAATGAGTGTTAATCATGGATAACTGGAAAGTTTGGAAAAAAGAATCAGAATATCATAAACTATTTTTCTCTGGTGTTATAAATGGGATTGGCAACCGCTTTACACAAGTTGCTATTCTTGCGCTCATTTATGACATAACAAACTCAGCATTTGCCATAGGTCTATTATTTTTAATCAGGTTACTTCCTTTTTTAATGATGGCGCCACTAGCTGGAGCTTTAGCTGATCGACTTTCAAAGAAAACAATCTTATTGACCACCGAGCTCATTAGAGTCCCAATAGTTTTATGGTTGATTTTAGGGAATAACTTAGAACAACTTTGGATCATCTATGTCAGTTCCTTTTTACTAGCTCTAGGTGAAGCAGTGTATGCGCCAACCAGAAAAGCATTAATCCCAAATTTAGTACGCCGGGATCACTTACTAAGCGTAAATGCAATCGAACAAATCATTATGGGGCTTGTCTTAATAATCGGTTCAACCACAGGAGGCTTTATTTCATACTTATTAGGTAATAATATAGCGTTTAGTTTAAATGCGCTAACCTTTTTAATGTCAGCAATATTTTTAAAGTACTTAAAGATGCCTAACCGACAATTAGATCATTCAGTCAAACCGCCCTCACCTGCGATATCTTATAAGAAATTTCTAAAATCACCAGCGTTATTCGTGTTTTTATTCATATGCCTTACCATGCCAATCGCAAACGGAATTGATAACGTCTTAATTAGTGTTTACGCACTAGAAGTATTTAACATGGGAGACCTAGGTGTCGGTTTAATTTACGGTGGTTTAGGAATAGGTATTGTCTTAAGTTCTTTTTCTTCTCATTGGATCAAAGGCAATCTAGTCGGTGTGACTGTCCTATTCATTATCTTTGAAGGGATTGGTCATTTCCTGTTAAGCGTATCACCTACCTTTCCAATCGCCCTAGGTGCGGTTCTTGTTATGACCTTCTCTGGAGGGGTCAGTAACATTAGTTTTGATACGTTAGTTATGAAAACCGTTCCCTCACATAGGCAAGGAACCTTCTTCGGCTTAACTGAGATGATTTCAAACGTGACATTAGGTGCTTTTATTGCGATTGGAGGTTTAATTTTAGAATTTATTGAACCTAGAATTTTAGGTAGTTTAGTTGGTCTGTTATACTTTTGTTTAGCAATCATTTATTTGTTTTTATTCAAACGAATTAATTTGTTAAAAGAAAAGCGAAAACTCCGCGACATTTAAATCAAATTAAAGCCATATACTACCTCTAACGACTGTGTAGTAACGATCTGCATGCCACAGTTTTAAAGGTGGAATGAGCATTGATGAAAAACAGCTAGTATAAATTAATTACGATACAGGATTGGATGAGATGTCATGTTTAATAAAACAAAATATTTACTCATCATATTAACCGTGACGCTACAAATCAGCGCCATTGTCGCGATTTTTTATAACACAACACTTGCTGTTACCTTAGCAGTCCTATATTTGGTGGCGCTTATATTACTTATTTTACTATTTGTTTATGAACGACGAATCGAGAAAAAGGGGGAACTCAATTATGATGATCTCGACTACTGAAACGGCACCCGGATATGAGATTGAAGAGTTAATAGGATATGTGAAAGGTAGTACGATCCAGTCAAAACATGTTGGACGCGATATTACGGCAGCGTTAAAAGGGCTTGTCGGCGGTGAAATTGGTAGTTACAACGAGATGATGACAGAAGCTAGAAAGCTTGCCGTTCATCGGATGGTAGAAGATGCAGAATCTAAAGGGGCTAATGCTATTTTAGCCATGAGAATGCACACATCCTCTGTCATGGGCGGCGCAGCTGAAATCATAGCATATGGCACAGCCGTTAAGGTGACTAAAACAGTCTAAAATATAGGCTGTTTTTTCTTTTGTTTTACATAATGTTCCTAAACCATGCAATACTAAACGAATATAGGATGCATGTGAAGGAAGTGGTGTTCTTGGGAAAAGACGGAAACCAAATACCAGTCAGTAAATACTTTGAACGAAATATTGAATACTTGAATAAAGAATTAAGAGTCGAAAAAACATTCGATTTAATTCATCATAAGATCGAGCATGGTGGCATTAAAATCGGCATGTTTTTTGTTGATGGGTTCGCTGGCGGAAACGCGATGATTGAGATGCTGAAGCGACTTCACGAAATTGAAGATCGTGATATGCGCCGTGACCCAATTAATGCATTAACAAAATCAATTATCCCCCATCAAGAAGTTGGTACATCAAAGGATCTAGAAGAAGTCATTGTTCAAGTGTTAGCTGGTCAAGCAGCTTTAATCATAGAAGGATGCGAACAGGCTGTATTAGTTGATACGCGTGAGTATCCAATTCGTTCCCCTAAAGAACCCGATTTAGAACGAGTGGTTCGAGGACCACGTGATGGATTTGTTGAGACGATTGTTTTCAATACAGCATTAATTAGACGACATGTTCGCGACCGTTCTCTCATTTTCGAATACTTACAGGTTGGTCAGCGGTCAAAAACTGATATTTGTTTATCCTATATAGATAGCGTAGTTGACCCTAGGTTAGTCAAACGAATTAAAGACAAAATTGAACAGATTAATATTGATAACTTATCCATGGGTGAGAAAACGCTAGAGGAATTTATTTTTGGTAAAACGATGAATCCTTTTCCTCAAGTTCGATATACTGAGCGTGGTGATACTGCTAGTGTTCATTTAATGGAGGGACACGTTCTAGTTATAGTAGATGGCTCTCCAAGTGTGATGATCTGTCCTGCAACATTCTGGCATCACCTGCAACACGCAGAAGAGTATAGACAAAAACCAATTGTTGGAGCTTTCCTACGTTGGGTACGATTCGTCGCTGTTTTTTCAGGTTTGTTCTTACTTCCGTTATGGTACTTATTTGCCACACACCCTGAACTGTTGCCACCCAATTTCAGTTTTATTGGTGTAAATGAAGAAGGTTCGATTCCTCTCTACATACAGTTTTTAGTAGCAGAGATTGGTGTAGAGATTTTAAGAATGGCTGCGATTCATACACCTAGCGCCTTAGCTACCGCACTAGGTTTAATAGCGGCCTTAATGATCGGTGATATCGCCATTAAAGTCGGGCTTTTTACATCTGAAGTTATCTTATATTTATCCATAGCTGTTTTAGGGAACTATGCGATGCCGAGTTATGAGTTATCACTTGCTAATCGAGTGATTAGATTAGTCTTTTTGAGCGCAACTGCCCTTTTCGGGGTTAAAGGCTTCGTACTTTCAATATTTGGCTGGATCATTCTTTTACTGACCACTAAAACACTTAACACACCATACCTCTGGCCTTTTATCCCATTTAATGCTAAAGCATTTTTACAAACCATAATCAGATCGCCTATGCCACTCATTAAAAGTCGGCCAAGTGTTCTAAATACCACAGACAATTCAAGTCAATCTAAAGACTCCTAACCAGCTGATTAGGAGTCTTTACCTTCTAGACGCGTAAAAACTGTATTATGAGGCAAAAACTGCACTTCATCTCATTCACAAAAAAGACCCCCATCATGGTGGTGACCCCAAAAAGTTAGAGTTTTAATTATGCAGCTGATTGGCTGGTTTGAATTCGGTATTTAACTGGACTTAAACCAGCCAATTTTAATTTAATTCGATCGTTATTATAGTAATAAATGAATTCCTCGATTTTTTGTTTTAGTTCATCATAAGATTTTAATGCCTCACCATAATACATTTCTTGTTTCAAAATTCCAAAGAAATTCTCCATTGTGGCATTATCTGCACATGTCGCTTTCCTAGACATACTTTGAAAAATCTTGTTTGTCTTTAATGTGTTAACCCATCTTCTATATTGGTAATGCCACCCTTGATCTGAATGGATGGTCGTTCGATACTCGGCTTTATTAGTGATCATCTCTACTGCTTGATTAAGTGGTTGAAGCACAAAATCTAATGTTGGTTTCTTAGACATACCGTAAGAGATGATTTCGCCATTATATAAATCTAATATTGGACTTAAATAAAGTTTCTCATTTCCAGTACACTTAAACTCCGTAACGTCAGTAACTAGCTTTTGAAGAGGTATAGATGTGTTAAATCTACGATTTAAACGATTTTTCGCTACCTTACCGACGGTTCCTTTATAAGACTTGTAACGAGATTTTCGTGTGAATTTTTCACACTTTAAGCCGAGCTCTCTCATGATTCGTTGGACTTTCTTATGATTTATTTGGTAGCCTTTCGCTTTTAATTCTAAATGAATACGACGATAACCATATCTCTCTCCATGTTTTTGAAACAATTCACTTATGATTTCTTTCAGTTCTTTATCAGGATCTTCTCTCTTCAATTGATGAATGTGATAATGATAAGTTGCTTCTGGTATGCCTATTACTGCTAACACATCTTTTAATTTGAATCCTTCTTCTTTGAGTTCGAATGCCAAGACTGTTTGTGCTTTTCGAGGTAGGCATTCGGGTTCTCCTGAAAAGCTTTTAACTTTTTTAAGTATGCATTTTCTAAACGAAGAAGTTCATTTTCATGTTCTAATTGTTCCTCGCGAGACATTGCCTTTTCTTGTTTTGACTGTTTCGATTTTCTTTTCGACATAGGAGCCCGTCCTTTCGGTTTTTCTTTGAGCCCTTCTATCCCTTGGTTAAGAAACAATCTCTTCCAGTTCGCAATTAGAGAAGGATTATTCAGCTTAAATTTTATTGCAGTATCTATATAAGAAGCGCCCGTTTGTCTCTTAAAGTTTAATACATCCAGCTTGAATTGAACAGAATAAACAGTATTAGAACGCTTACTACGTAAACCATCTTCACCAAATGACTTATATGAATTTACCCACATTCTTATTTGTTTCTTATCCGAAACTCCGTATTTTTGAGCTAACAAACCGTAGCCTAACGGACCTTCAAGATATTCTTTAACAACTTTTAATTTGAAATCGAAATTATATTTTGCCATACAAAAACACCCCAAAAGTTAGATTTTTTACTCTAACTTTTGGGGTGCAGTACCCATGTGGAGGTCAAATTGCTTACATTAATAAATAGTAAACCATGCTACCTAGATAGTTTCCTATGACATACCCAAGCGTTCCGACAAGCATGATTGGCGCGATCAGTTTCGTCCAACCTTTCGCAATCGCAAAGGCCGCAGCTGTTGTTGGACCGCCAATATTTGCATTACTTGCTACAATCATCTCTTCTAAACTAAACTTAAATACTCTACCTACTGTAAATGTAATTAGCATATTAAATAATACAATGATCGCCATAAAGACAAGTAGTAACGGAGCATTTTCAATTAATAATGGTAGAGATGCCGGAACACCAATGACGACAAAGAATATATAGATTAAGTACGTTCCTATTTCCTGTGCACCATGTATGTTTTCGAAATACTTACCAAATACCGTAACAGCAATGACGGTTATGGTTGTTAGCATTAAGTATCCATCACCAAACAAACCATTTAATAAGTTTAAGAAAAAGCCAACATCTTCACCTGACGGAATGACATTGCCTATAATTTCTGCTAATTTAAATGATACGGCTACGCTGTTCCGATCGCAAAGGCAATGTCCTTTAACGAAATGCCTTTTCTCTTCCAATAATCTGCAACTGTATTTTCATTAGAATCTCCGGCACTCTTTTCTAACTCATCTACATATGGCGTACGATATTTCCTTCTAAAGAAAGCAACTGTTGGCATGATAATTAAAACAAAGAAATATAAAGCCATTAAAATATTATCCGCAACAATAGCAGATGACGCTAGTTCACCCGGGACTTCTAGCTTAGCCGATAGAGCAGCAAAGTTGACGCCACCACCGGTATACGAACCCGTTTCGAGGCCCGCTAACTTTTCAGGCTCTGGAACTACTTTCTGCAGAGCAAAAAATGCTATAAATGCACCTACGACAGTTCCAATTGCACTTATTAAAAAGAGCACTAACATTTTACCGCTCTCGTTCCAAATCTTACGAAGGTTCGCTTGGAACAATAATAGTGGAATAGCTAACGGAATGACATAGGTCCAAACTGCATCATAAGCAGGAGCCTGTACAGGTATGACGTTAATGTTAACTAAGATCATCGCCCCTACAAGTGCAATGATGGCGCCTGTCACTTTGGAAGCCCATTCATATTTTTGCTCCAAATAAATACTAAACGCTGCCCACCCGGCTAAAAACCCCCACAAAAGCCAAGTATCTTCCGGCTTAATTAAGCTATTCATTTTTCCACTCCCTTTTTTAATTCTATATTATAAAATATTTTGATTCTTTTTAAAAATGAATCTTAATTAAATAAACCGCTTCATTTAAGTGCTCTAAATGTGGTTCGTAACCTTGCCTTTTTAAAAAGTCCCCCAGATCTGAAGATGCAATACGCTCATGAACTGGAGGGCCTGATTCTGATTCAACTGCTTCCCAGTCAATGATGATTAAACTTCCGCCCTTTTTAATGATTCGTTTAAATTCATTAAGTGCTACTTCCATATTCGGAATCTCATGCATAACAAATGCAATAATTCCTTTATCGGCAAGTTCGTGATCAAGAGCAATGTCTTGCAAATCACTTTCAACATAATCAATATTGGTAAGATTTTTAGCTTCTGCATGTTCTTTGAGTAACTCCAACATTTTAGGCTCTATATCGATGGCTAAAACTTTATCCACTTGTTCCGCAAACGGAACTGAAAAGAAACCATTTCCTGCTCCAAAGTCCGCAATGACATCACTTGATTTTAGTGACATCAAATCCATAACACGTTCAATATCAATACTTTTTCGTCTTTCATCACTTAATAGCTTGTCTGCCTTTTCTGGGTTAAAACGATGCCCATGTCCATGCATAAGATTCACTCCTTAATAATTGTTTCTTTAGCAGTATTCCCATTAACGAAAAGAGGATAACCTATAATTATCCTCTTAACGCATTGCTCCTCTTCGGAATGCCTCCAAATGATTTAACGAAGCATTACGTAACTGAGTAAACACCCGTCTAACATCATTAGGTAAATCTAAATTTAAGAAGCGATTATACATTGATATATTATCAATCTCACCTTCTACACCTTCATTGAATGCCTCTTCTAAAGATATAGGAACAGTAATATACTGTAATGAATCATCTTCCGGGATAGGTATTTGATAACGGTTAAACAAAGGTAGTAAAGCATTAATATGTCTAACTTCTGCTTGCTGGATTTGGGTAAAAGGTCGAACTGCACCGAATTCCTGAAGCACAACTTGATATCTTGATTGGGCTAAATACTCATCTTCTAATGCATAGGTCAGCATTTTATTTAAATCTAGTGCTGAATCAGTTAGAGCGCCTTTTGCTCCATAATTACTAGCGTCTTGACGTTCCATTCTACATCCTCCTAACTACATAAACCTACTTTAAATTATGTAGTTGCTAGGAAAACGTGTAATAAGAAAAGCGCGGGGCGCCCGTTTAACCACGCAGTGACTGGACCGACTAAACTGAGATAAAGGAAACACGATGAGCATCGCGAATCGATGTTGACTTATCGTAGGTTTAGACGGGAAGTCACCCAGTGGTTGGGCGTCTCGCGCTAGACAGTGAAATCAAACATAATTAATTGGTGCGTATAAATTTTAATGCTTTATTATTTTTCAGAAAAGCGCCCCTCTATGGAGCGCTAACAATTAATCTAACGTTTCAACTTCCCAGTTTTCATTGACATATAGCCCTAAGACTTCCATATCAAATCCCCAAGTATTAATCTTTTTAATAGCTTGTTTGATTTGGGCTGCTTTCTCTTCTTTATTAACAGGATTACCTGCACAATCGTGATGACCCACCATTGCGAGTACTTTTGAACCATGCTTGCTATAGGAAATATCAACTTTTGATTTTAATGAATTGACTTGATCCTCATTACCATCTAGTAAATACTTATTCGGACCAGCTTCCGTAATCATATCGACATAATCGACTTCATATTTTGATTTCATCCACTTAATTACTGGTTCTTGGACTCGTCCATCCATACAATTAATCGCTGTTACAAATGTTCCTTCTGCCATGTTCAAAATCTCCCTTCAAGTCTTTTTATCTATTTTAACATATCACAAAACTAGTTATGTTGGATAATTTATAGTCTTGCTTAAAACCAGTCTTAACTAATCGCATCCATCCTAGATTCTGTAACTGCCCACTCTTCCCCATTATTCTTAACTTCAATAGTTAACCAAATAGCACCAAGTCCTGACTTGAATTTATGTCCTTTAAAAACGTATTTATTACTAAATTTCTGATCTATCTCTTCAAATCGTAGTAACACACCATCTAAAGACATCGTTTCCTCATCGAAATGGCCTTGTTCTTTCAATTCTTCAAGGGTAGCAATTTTCACTTTCGTATTATATTGATTAGAAAAATAATTAACGATTTTTTGCTGTTTTTCCTCATTCAGCTTGAAATTCTCCATATTAATTGCAATGAATTTTTGACCGTGATTAAGGGCTTCATCTGTTTTCATTAGTTCATCTAATGCAACAATATATGCTTCCTCAACTGAAGAGCTATTCTCCCCTTGTACCAACGTTCCGCAACCACTTAATACCAAAAGTGAAGTAGCTAATAATACTTTTATAATTTTCAATAATAACACCGCCTTTTAAATTAATTAGACGGTCTTGTTATTCAAAGGTTACAAGGCTGATTTAGTCATTTCGTCTTCAACAATTTTAGCTGCAATTTCCCCTGATTCAACTGCACTTTCCATCGTGGCAAAGTTCGAGGTTTTAGTATAATCACCAGCTAACGTCAAACCTTTTATAGGAGTGTCTTGATCAGGTCGCATCCAATCATGTCCTGGTTCAAGACTATAAAACTCTTTTGGGTGTTTGACGACTCTGTAGTCTACAACATGACCTTCAATTTCAAGACCTAGTTTTTTTGCATCTTTTATGGCGATTTGATAAATATCTTCCGACTCCATATTTATAAACCTTTCAGCAGGAGCTAATATACAAGACATGCGACCAGGGACATGTTTAAAAGTGGTCCTTGATTGTTCTGTAAAAGAAGCAAGCGAGGTACCAGCTCCAAAAGTCGTTCGGTCATATGGGGTTGCAGGTCTATCTAGTTCGAATTGGATCGTGACGGCAGGGACATCTGGTAATTGAAGTAAGTTATTAAAACAAGCATGCTCCACAGACGAATCTGTAATTAACTTTTTTGCTGCTCCTATTTCGGTCGCAAGAACCGTCTCGTCAGCATAAAATTCTTGACCTTCTGCTACCACGCCCTTTACCCTACCATTTTCATAGATCATTCTAGTGACTTTATGATCCCTCAATATAGTTCCGCCTTGTTTTTCAATTACACGCGCTATAGGATCTGAAAACAATTCAGACATGCCTCCTAAGAATCCTCCCATTCTCATCTTATAAAAACGCGGGAGTGACGGTGCAAGTAACCCGAAGAACACATAAGCAGAAAACCTCTCAGGTGGTAAAAAGAAAATACCAGCCGTTAATGGAACTAACACTAGGTGAAATGCATTATTAGTGACATGATGTCGTTCAGCGTATTCCTTAACACTCACTTGATCAAGTTGGTCAGGCTTTTTCAAGTAATCCTTCATACCATTTATAAAAAACGGAAATAAGGACATTCGGTCTTTATATGAGATGGTATCTGTATTTCCAAACATCCCTTTTAAAAGTTTAAGTGGTCCGTGTACTGGAGCCATTCCAAATGTCGTCACGTCTCCTTTTCTAGCAGAACGGAAATCCATTACTTCTTCCCACATAACTATCTTATTCATATTAATACCAGCTTTTTTAAGAACTCTGGGGAAGTGTTTATAATAACCAATGACTCGGTGAAAACCGGATTCCACCTTCATCCCATCTTCATCCCACGAAGCTGTCCGCCCTCCTACAAAGGGTTTCTTCTCTAGAATTAACACACGGTAACCTTTTTTTGTTAATAAAAGTCCTGCTGTTAATCCTGCTAAACCTGACCCAATAATAATGACATCATATTTCACTCACATTCCCTCCGCACGCATACATTTAATTTTAGATTACCCGAAATTAACTTAATCATGACATAAGCCCAAATCTAAAATAATTTGGGACATTCAACTAGTCCTAAACATATTGTATGTGCAGATACCTATAGACACTAAGGAGTGACAATATGTTTTATCATGTAAAAGAGCTACAGTACGATGCCAAGCCAGAACGTCCAGATCCCCTTTTTGCTAAACAATTGCAAGAAATATTAGGTGGACAATACGGGGAAATTTCAGTTGCGATGCAATACTTATTCCAAGGGTTTAACGTACGTATGGAAGGAAAATATAAAGACTTACTCATGGATGTTGGTACGGAAGAGTTAGCGCACGTCGAAATGTTAGCTACCATGATTGCAAGATTACTTGAAGATGCCCCAATTGGAGACTTAGAAGATGCTGTTGAAGATCCAGTATTAGGTGCTATCATTGGTGGAATGAATCCTCAGCATGCAATTGTATCAGGCTTTGGAGCTATGCCAGCTGACAGTGTTGGAAACAGATGGACAGCGGAATACATTGGTGCAAGCGGAAATTTACTAGCAGACTTCCGCGCTAATGTCACAGCTGAATCACAAGGCCGTCTTCAAGCAAGTCGATTATACGCAGCTACATCTGACCCTGGTGTTAAAGATATGTTAGCCTTCTTAATCGCACGCGATCGTTATCACCAGAACATGTGGCTTGCAGCGATTCAAGAGCTTGAGGAAAAAGAAGGCGTCATCGTACCGTCCACTTTCCCACCAGAGCTAGAAATTCAAGACGTTTCATATGAGTTTTATAATTTATCAAAAGGTGATGAGAGCAGTAAAGGACGCTGGGCAAGTGGACCTAGCATCGATGGTTGCAGCACGTTTGAATATGTAGCAAACCCTAAACCAATGGGCGGTTTACCTACGCTCGAACCTGCTCCTGCGTATTCATTTAATACCAACTTTAGTATCCCTCCTCAAAAATGTTAAACATACAGCCCCTCAGGTAAGTAGGGGCTTTTTGATGTTTTAATACTTGTTTATGAGGATATGGTAATAATGTAAGGACATTCTATCACTTTAGTACAAGCAGATTTTTTGCGACATAAAATTTACAGGTGATATAAATAATAATGCAGAAGGAGGAATGTCATCATGAGTAAAAAAATATTAATGGTTGTAACAAACCACACAAAAATTACCGATGATCATACAACTGGACTTTGGTTAGAAGAATTCGCCGTTCCTTATAACGTATTTAAAGACAAAGGATACGAGATCAAAGTCACGAGTATCGAAGGTGGTCAGGTGCCACTAGATCCAAACAGCATTGAAGAACGAGCTGAGTGGAAAGAAGCAGAAGCTGAGTTAGAAAAAACGCATAAACTAACAAAAAAGGATGCTACTGGATTTGACGCTATCTTTCTACCAGGAGGACACGGAACTATGTTTGATTTTCCTGATAGTAAGACATTACAGTACGTATTACAACAATTTGCTGAAGAAGGCAAAGTCATCGGCTCTGTCTGTCACGGCCCATCAGGTCTAGTCAATGTAACTTATCTTGATGGAACACCGCTTGTAAAAGATAAAAAGGTATCTGCTTTTACTGACTCCGAGGAAAAAGAAATGCAATTGGACGAGCATATGCCATTTATGCTTGAATCCAAACTTCGTGAAAAAGGTGCCAACTTTGAGCATGGTGATAACTGGGAAGATTACTCAGTCAGAGATGGTAACCTTGTAACTGGTCAAAACCCACAATCCAGCCGTTCAGCTGCAGATCAAGTAGTTGACGCATTAGAAAGCTAATCAATATGACACTACCCCACATACGGATGATTACGTATGTGGGGTTTTTAATTTTACACAAACAAAGCACCCCTTCACGCAAACTGCGAAAAGGGGTACTTGTGTAGGGGTCATTATTTAATAATTAATTAGTCTAAAATTTTTACTTCTACTGTTCTTACGCCCCAGTCATAAGCTTTTTGTTTTGTAGGGACGTGAACATCAATACGGTTACCATTAATAGCACCGCCAGTATCTCCAGCGATTGCTTCGCCGTAACCTTCAACCCATACTTTTGTTCCTAATGGAATCACGTCTGGGTCAACTGCGATTACTTTCTTGTTAGGGTTCTCGTTTAAGTTGATGCCTGTTGCTGTAATTCCTGAGCAACCTTCACAATCAGCTGTATAAGCTGTTGCTTTTACAGTTAATGTTTCAGCTGCTTCTTCTGTTTTGTTTGCTTGTTGAACTGGTTGTTCTTCTTTAGATTGATTAGCTGTTTGTTTCTCGTCTTTTTCAGCTGATTCATTAGATGTTTGTTTAACATTTTTCTCTTTATTTGATTCTTGTTTTTGAACAGGAGCTTGTCCATTACGTTCAGCTACAAATTCATCAAAGTTTTTAAGAGAATCTATTGAAAGATCTAACTTTAAATCTTGTCCAATGACAATTGTGTCTGAATCTAGTTTGTTCCAATCTTTGATGTCATTTACGTCTACATCTAGATCTCTAGCTAGTTCGCTTAGTGTATCTCCTTTTTGAACTTCTAATACTCTTCTGTTATCTATTTTTAGTTTGTCTCCTGTTACGATAATGCTAGATGATAGGTTGTTTAATTCTTTGATGTCCTCTGTCGTTGTGCCGTACGTTTCGGCTATTTCACTTACTGTATCACCCTTTTGAATTTTGTAGTCTGCTTCAGCTGATACAGATGATGTTACAGCGAATCCTGATAATAGAATTCCGCCTGCAAGCGATATGACTAATTTCTTCATGTGTCATTCCCTCCTTATTTACTTGCAAGAGCTATCTTAACACGGAAGTACTAGATTTGTGGTTACACAGAGGTTAAGAGTCTATAACGAAAGTAATAGTTTTAAGGACATTTGTAATAGATTATGAGTATTTTGTAATATTTTTTGATAATTTGTAAAAAAACTTGGGTATATATACAGTAAAAGCTTACAAAGGAGTGTCATCATGTTAATTAGAGAAGCTATTTTATCGGACTATAGTGGTATTGCCAAGGTGCATGTTGATTGCTGGTTAAACAGTTATCAAGGTGTTCTACCAAAAAACTTACTTCAAGATTTGAGCTACAGAGAGCGAGAAGACCTCTGGAAAAAGATTCTCTTGAATGATAAAGTATGGATAGTAGAAAATGATGATAGTGATATTGTTGGATTCGTTCACGGAGGCATTAAGCGTACGAGTCAATATGAACAATTTCAAGGAGAAATCTATGCCTTGCATATTTTAAAAGACTATCAAAACCTCGGTTTGGGAAGAATGCTAATAAGAACCTTATTAGATGACTTAAAAGAACACAATATCTCCTCCCTCATGATTTCGGTCTTTGAAGAAGATACTCACTGCACGTTTTATGAAAACTTAGGTGCTGAACGAGTAGATTGTATTGATGTAGAATTCGACGGACAAATCATAAAAGAGGCCGTATATGGTTGGGAGGCTCTCACTCAAATCTAGCTTAGGAGTTAAAGATCATGGAGTTTAACTGGAAATTTTGGCAATACATTAGTGAAGAACAATGGATAGATATTGGCTTTGCAATTGGAATATTACTGTTATTTCATTTATTAAGAAAAATCTTTACCAAGTATGTTTTTTACTTTATTAGAAGGTTTTTTAATCGTGATAAAACAGAATTAATTAAGCAAATTCTAGATGCTTATGAAAAACCAATCCGATGGTTATTTGTTATCATCGGATTGTACATAGCAGTTGACTTTTTCCCCTATTTAAGCAATGAAAATGGAATCTTTTTAAACATAATTCAAGCTTCTCTAATTGTGTTAATTGCATGGGGACTTTATAACTTATGCTCAACGTCGTCACTCCTTTTTATGAAACTCAATGATGGTGTTGGACTTGAAGTCGACCAAATACTTATTCCTTTCTTATCTAAGGCTCTAAGAATCATCATCATAACTATTACCATCAGTCTGGTTTTATCGAAATTTGGATTTGATGTAAATGGATTTGTTGCAGGTCTAGGTATAGGTGGTCTTGCATTCGCCTTAGCAGCTCAAGAAGTGATTAAAAACTTCTTCGGCGGGGTAGTGATCATCACCGAAAAACCTTTTACATTAGGTGACTGGATCAGAACACCAACTGTTGAGGGAATCGTTGAAGATATTAATTTTAGAAGCACCATTATTCGCACATTTGCTGAGGCACTTGTCACAGTTCCTAACTCTACACTTTCTAACGAAGCGATTACGAATTGGAGTAAGATGGGCAAGCGTCAGATAACTTTCAACCTCGGGGTTGAATACAGTACTCCGAAAGAGAAACTTGAAATTGTGGTCGAACGAATCAATGATATGCTAAACAATCATGATGAAATTCATAAAGAAACGATCTTTGTAAAATTTGATAAATATAACGACAGCAGCCTAGATATATTCTTATACTTCTTCACGATTTCAACTCAATGGGAAAAATTCTTAAATGTGAAGCAGGATATTAACTTCAGAATCATGGAGATCCTTGAAGAAGAAGGCGTTTCTGTTGCTTTCCCATCTCGTACGATTTATATGGATAACGGCAATGTGGCCGTTACAAATGAAAAAGAAGAGTAAAAACTCGCGGGTAAGTCCCGCGAGTTTTTTATATCGGTAATTTTATTTCCTCATAAATCTGAAAAATTCCTCATAAATTTTATTTTTTTCTTATAAAATTAAAATTTTCCTCATAAGTCATTCACTTTTATGAACATAATCTACGATGGTGACATTACCGTTTCTTACATCGATAGAAATCTGATCTGTTACGTACGGTGGCTCCAAACTTTGAATTTGCGTACGCACTTCAATTGTTGCTAAGAAGCAGCCTTGACAATCATCCAATTTTTCCAGTTCCACGATATTTTCTTGATCATAATCTCTCGTTTGCCCATAAAATTCCTCAATTGCGTCTTCAACATATGGCGTTAATAGTTCTAAAATTAAGCTTTCCTCCAAATTCGATTCAGCTGATACATTGCCGTAAGCTGGGAAAAGAAGAATCCCAACTAGTAATAAGACCTTTCTCATTCAAATCACCTCTTTACTTACTAAACTGAACTAATTTTCATTAATTATGAATGCTGTATGATTTTTCTCCTGTTGGCAAAAATAACATCTGAATGTGAAAGGAGGAATTTACAATGAGAGAACACCCAAAAGACAAAGAAAACAGGCAAGAGATGACGAACCAGCAGGGCCATCCTGTTACGGATAACCAAAATACAAGATCTGTTGGTAATCGTGGTCCATTAGTCCTTGAAAACTATGATTTTCTAGAAAAAATCAGTCACTTTGACCGAGAGAAAATTCCAGAGAGAATTGTGCATGCGCGTGGGGCTGGAGCGCATGGGTACTTTGAATCTTACGGGGAAATTAATGGTGAGCCAATCTCAAAGTACACCCGCGCTAAGGTTTTTGAGAAAGGTAAACGCACTCCTGTATTTACTCGTTTTTCAACGGTAAACCACGGAAAGCATTCACCTGAAACATTGCGTGATCCGCGCGGTTTTGCGGTGAAGTTTTATACAGAAGACGGGAACTGGGATTTAGTCGGGAATAACTTGAAGATATTTTTCATACGAGACCCACTAAAGTTCCCAGACTTTGTACACTCGTTCTTCCCTGACCCAGTGACAAACATACAAGATCCAGAGCGTCAGTTCGACTTTATTAGTGCATCTCCAGAAGCGACACATATGATTACATTCTTATTTTCACCGTGGGGAATTCCTGCAAACTATCGTCAAATGCAAGGTTCTGGGGTACACGCTTACCGATGGGTGAATAAAGAAGGAAAAACCGTGTTAGTCAAATATCACTGGGAGCCTGTTCAAGGTATTAAAAACTTAACTCAAGCAGAGGCTAACAAAATTCAAGGTATGAACTTCAACCATGCAACGCAGGATTTATATGATGCGATTGAAGAAGGCAACTATCCAGAATGGGAGCTATATGTTCAAATTATGGAAGACCACGAGCACCCAGAGCTTGATTTTGATCCGTTAGATCCTACCAAACTTTGGTATAAAGACCAGTTCCCTTGGCATAAGGTCGGTAAAATGGTCTTAAATAAAAATCCTGAAAACTACCACGCAGAAGTAGAACAAGTGGCCTTTGGTACAGGGGTTTTAGTAGACGGACTAGACTTTTCAGATGATAAGCTGCTTCAAGGCCGCACGTACTCTTATTCTGACACTCAGCGTTACCGTGTTGGTCCAAACTATTTGCAGTTACCAATTAATAGTCCGATCAAGCGTGTTGTCACAAACCAAAATGGTGGTCAAATGGATTATCGAATGGATTATGCTGAAGAGAAGAATCCTCATATTAACTATGAACCTTCAACCCTTAACGGTTTAAAAGAAGCTAAAAACCCAGGTGTTGAAAACACACCTCATGTAGAAGGAAATATTGTTAGAGAGCCCATCGAGCGTCAAAATAACTTCGGTCAGGCTGGGGAAACCTATCGTCGTTTAAATGATTGGGAACGTGAGGATCTAATCAATAACTTAGTTGGAGCATTATCTCAATGTCGTAAGCCAATTCAAGATAAAATGATTGAAAACTTGACACAAGCCGATGAGGAATACGGAAGACGTGTTAAGGAAGGCTTAGAGAAAATGAATACGAATAATGAAAAAGAAGAAGCTGTTCACGATGCGCAAGAATTAGGTCACGTTTCAGATCCATATTAATCATAAGGCAACTGTCCGTATCCACGGATGAATTGTCCGCATCCAGGGGAAAGCTGTTCGTATTTTCAAGTGGTTTGTTCGCATCTAAAGCCGGATTGTCCGCATCCTAAAGAAAACTGTCCGTATTTTTGGGTGGACTGTTCACATCAGAAAAATACTCTGAGGCATAGTTAAACAAAATTTTTCTTTTCTGAGCGCTAACTGGCTATAATCCAGTTGGTGCTTTTCCTTAGGTAAAAGTTGGAATAGAAGGACTGCTTAAACTATTATAGAATGTAGTAAGTAGAGACAATTTTTCAGGAGGAGAAATAATGGGTTCGAGAATCATGCACGCGATCATTGCACATCAAGTGGGGAAATACTTTGAAGTTAATGATTTAGACTCCTTTATTATTGGCGGTATAGCAGCAGATGCAGCTCTTACAAATAAAGATGCTTCTCATTTTTATAAAGGTAGTATGGAGGACTTTTCCAAAGAAATTGAGGTTGAACGCTTCGTTTCAAAATATAAAAATCAATTACATAAGCCGTTTATGTTAGGTTATTATACGCACTTAATTGCCGATGATAATTGGCTACATGGGTTTGCATTATCTTGGTTAAAAAACCGCTTAGACCATGATGATGAAATCTTCTACAGATATCATAATGATTTTCGCTTGTTAAATGCTAAATTAATTAAGCACTATAATTTGAAGACGACTTTAAAACAGATTTTCTTAAATGCTAGAATTAATCAGGAAACGGATGAAGTATCATCGGATGATATTAGGACATTTATTTCATACATACTAAAGGACATCGATTATCCAGAACCTGACTTATATGAAGATTTACAAGTTTTTACCTTTGACCAACTATTAGGATACGTTGAGACCTCTATTCAGAAAAGTATTTATCACATTCAAAACAACTTTTTAATGTCATCTAAATCTTGAAGAATGAGCTGAACTTCTACTTCATTTAACTTAACAAGTATTTGATCATTTAAAGATAGGATCTGTCCACCTTCATCTAAGTGAGCTGACAGATAATCATGGAGAAGTCCTAACTCCTGTTCTGTAATAGTTGATTCAGTCGATAAATGCTTAATACTTTTAATTGAAAATTCATGATTCTGGCGATCATAGTCTCCAGAGATAATTTGACCATCCATGTGCATAACCCTTCACCTCTTAAGGTTAGTTTGCACTAAACTGTGTGAATCATGAAATAAAAATGCACACCCTTCTTACAGGGTGTGCACATTTTTTATTTAAAAAATGGAACGTCCTTAACTCCAACCATTCTAGCATAGATGAACAGCTGACCTTTATGATGAATCTCATGTTCGTACATGCCTTGAAGGTAATTAAATTTAGTCCCCTTCATTTGCGGCAGCTCAGCCTCGTTTTGTTGATCGAGTTCTTCATCTGTCATTTCTTGAATCTTTTTCTTTGTACTCTCAGTTAACTCTTTAACTTTCTCTCGCACCTCATCCATCGTATCGAACTTAGGCATATCAGGCGCTTCCATCTTTTCCGTTTTTACCATATTGGCAAACATATCACCTGCTAAAGCGACATGAAGTGCTAATGTCCCAAGAGACATCCCTCCATCCCACGGTTTATAGTGAACATGCTCATCATCAATTTTCTCAAGAAGTGCCTCAAGTTTTTCCCGATGATTTAACCAATCGTTTAAAAAACTCTCTACTTTAGACATAATTAAACCTCCCGATTACAGTGTACTTAATGCTTTTTCAACAGAGTATTCCCCTGAAAGTAAATCAAACCCACGATTGAACGTTTTTTCTTCATTTAGAGAAGCTACTAGTACACGAGCAACATCTTCACGTGGGATCGTAGCACGTTCAGGTAGATTTTCAGCAACGCGTACCTTACCTGTCCCCTCTTCGTTAAGCAATCCACCTGGACGAACAATAGTATGATTAAGTGAACTTTCAACTAAAGCTTTGTCAGCATAGTGTTTTGCGACATAGTAGTGGCGAATTTTCTCATTCCAATTTTCACGATTGTGAGCTTGAAGCGCACTGACCATTAAGAAGCGTTCAACACCTGCTTTTTCAGCAGCTTCAACCATTTTAATAGCGCCATCTAAATCAATGAGTAATGTTTTATCGGCACCTGTTTTGCCACCTGAACCTGCTGCAAATATGACAGCGTCACAGCCATCAGCAGCTTGCGCTAACTGATCAACAGGTCCTTCTAAGTCAGCCAGTACTGCTTCGATACCTTTATCTTTAAATTCGTTAAGCTGATCTTCCTTACGTACCATCGCTCTAACATGATGGTCGTTATGTTCTTGTAGCATCTCTGTTGTTTGTTTTCCAATTTGCCCATTTGCTCCGACAACTAATACTTTCATTTAATCAGCTCCTTTTATTAAATTAGAACCTACTTAAAAGTATTTCATAAAACTATTTTCTTATCAAAAGAGATGATTAGCGGCGTTTATTGATTATATATCCAATTATTGCAAATCCTACACCAATTATGATTTTTATATAAGCTGGCACTTGGTAGGTATAGCCAAAATCAGGCATAAAATAATATATTACGAAAAAGACCCCGAAGGTCATAACCCCGATCATCCACGTTACTAAAAATTCAACTACTGAATTAAGATTCTTTATGGAGGACCACTTTAGATATTGCAAAATCAACACTAAAAATAATAGAGAAAAAATAATCGATAAAACAAGGTTGACGCTTTCAGTACCTAAGTAATAGGTCTTATACAAAGAGCCAAAGTTAAATAAATGATAAGCAATCGTATCAAATAACCCTGATGCTCCTAAAGCCGTTGCAAGAAAGAAAAATATTCCCATGAACATAAGTGAGAGTTGATTTTTAGTTAACATCTTGGGTAATTCACAAATTATTTCATCAGCAAAGGCTTTTTTATCATGCCCGAAGATATCCTCAGCCGTTTTTCCTTCTTCTTGTGCAATTAATAAATGGTCTAACATTTCCGATAGTACCTCTTCTGTTTCCTCCTCAGATTTATCGTAAGCAAGTCTTATATAAACCAGCATATCCTCATAATAATCTTTATTCTCTTTTGTTAAGTGTTTTCTTTTTTGATTATTTTCTTCGATTAATTGTTTTGTGTTCATTTCCTCTCCCCTTTCTTAAAATGTGATCAACCGGCTTTTTAATCCACTCCCAATTATGTCTAAACTCTTCAAGTGACTTTTGACCATCTTCTGTTAAATAATAATACTTTCTATTCGGACCACTTGGCGATTTCTCCATTTGACCTCTAATTAATTTTTCCTTTTGAAGCCTTAATAAAATTGGGTATATGGAGCCTTCACTCACCTCTAGGTCAAAGTCCTGTAGTTTAACTGATAACTCATATCCATAAACAGGCTGTTTTTCTATAATCGCCAGAATACACCCCTCTAAAATCCCTTTTAATAATTGACTTCTTATCGCCATCTTTTCACCTACCTTGCATAACCATATAGTTTACCAAGCTAAGTACCTTGTAAAACCAAATAGTAAATCTAAAAAAATAACTATCTTGTTATACAAAGTAGTTGAGTTTATTTTAAATAAAAATTTTTTATTTGGCAAGTTTTTTCGAAATAAATGACTTTTTTTGAAATCATCTTTACAATAGTATTGGATTGTTTAAAAGGAGTTGCACTATGAGTCAAACACACATTGGAATTAAACAGAATATCATTCAATTTACATTATTAGTTTTTATTAATTTATTTGTTGGTTTTATGGTGGGGCTTGAACGAACGGTCCTTCCGATTATTGGTGAAGAGCATTTCGGATTAGCCTCAGCTAGTGCAGCGTTATCATTTATCGTGAGCTTCGGTTTTTCCAAAGCAGCGATGAACTTTTTCGCTGGTGGCCTCGCTGATCGTTTTGGTCGCCGTGAGGTTTTACTAGTTGGGTGGGGAATTGGCCTTTTGGTTCCGATTTTAGTGATCGTTGCTCACGCCTGGTGGGTAATCGTCGTTGCGAATATTTTACTTGGTATTAACCAAGGCCTTACATGGTCTATGACGCTAAATATGAAAATTGACTTAGCACGAGGAAATCAACGGGGAATCGCTGTTGGATTCAACGAGTTTGCAGGCTATATTGGTGTCGGGTTAATGGCCGGAATTTCGGGTTATGTAGCATCACAGACTTCAATTCGCCCAGAACCGTTTTATCTTGGTATTGGAATTGTCGTGATTGGTTTTATCTTATCTTTATTTGCAAAAGATACTGAAAGACATATTGAGGCGCAGTCCGACAGCCATGATGGTGAAGAAAAAGAAGATTTCGATGCCAAAGAAGTTTTTAAGAAAACAACTTGGAAGGATCGCGAACTTTCAACATTAAGCTTTGCTGGGTTATCGACTAACTTAAAGGACGGAATGGCATGGGGACTGTTCCCTGTCTTCTTAACTGCTGGTGGCCTTACAGTTGGGCAAGTTGGAACCGTCGTTGCTGTTTACCCTGCTGCATGGGGTTTCTTTCAGCTGTTCACGGGAATTTGGAGCGACAAAATTGGTCGTAAGGGGTTAATAGTAAGCGGGATGATCAATCAAGCCTTAGCATTATGGATGTTTTTATTAGTGGATACGTACGCTCTTTGGCTTACAGCAGCTGTGATTTTAGGAATCGGAACCGCGATGGTTTACCCAACAATTATTGCAGCCGTTGGTGACGCTTCTCACCCTAAATGGCGAGCGACCTCACTTGGGTATTATCGCTTCTGGCGAGATAGTGGGTATGCGTTTGGCGCCCTGTTTGCTGGTTTATTTACGGATTTACTAGATGTTGATTGGGCGATTGGGTTAGTTGCCCTCCTCCCACTTTTAGCTGGCCTTAGGGCTATCCGCATGAAAGAAACGATGAAATAGGCGTTAGCACTTGGAGATTTTCCAAGTGCTTTTTTAATTCAATCATTAATAATTGGTATTTTCTGTTACAATTAAAGAAGTGAATTTTTTACATAAAGGACGATGTTTATGAGACGACCACCTAATCAGCGCATAGCTGATGAAGCAATTAGTGCATGGAGACTCACGGCAATTATTTTTTCACTTATCCCAGTTGCATTGAGTATTGGGGCTTGGTATGTATACTATGAGTTCAGCTTTTTATCATTATGGATTCCTATTCTAATAACGGTACTAACGATTATAGATTTAATTTTATCTCCATTTGTGTTTCCTAAGATTCGCTGGCGCAGGTGGAGATATGAAGTGTTGAATGAGGAAATTTTCATACAGCACGGAGTCCTCATCGTGACGCAGACATTAATCCCGATGGTTCACGTACAGCACGTTGATACCAAGCAAGGCCCAATTCTATCAAAATATAAACTTGCGACTTTAACTATTACCACAGCTGCCACAACTCATGAAATTCCTGCTTTACGAGAAAGCGAGGCTGCTGAATTAAGAGATTTAATTTCAGAGTTAGCAAGGGTTGAACAAGATGATGTCTAATCCAAAGCGCCTAAACCCTCTTGCTATTCTATTCAATGTTTTTAAGCTTTTTAAACAAGCATCATACTTTATTATAACTTTTGCGGTGGTTGTGCTAAGCGATGGATATCTAAATTACGTGTTACTAGGTTTATTAGGTCTAGTCGTTTTATTTATTGTGTTAGGTGCATTATCCTGGTTACGTTTTACATACGAAGTCTCACCTGAGCAAATACATATTAAACATGGGATTTTCATACGGAAAGATCGTTACATATCAAGAAATAGAATCCAGTCGATCGATCTAACTCAAGGCATCTTTCACCGGCCATTTGGATTAACGAAGGTTGATCTAGAAACAGCTGGTAGTGATAAAAATGTCGATGCTAACCTTAGTGCTGTTACATATGACGAAGGCCTTCGCATTCAGGAGATGTTAAAAGGAAATTTTGATGAGGGTAATAATCAAGTTGAAGAGACACATGATTACTTTAAACGAACTGCAAATCAAAAAGATTTATGGATAGCAGGAGCAACATCTGGTAGCATTGGTGTTATTTTAGGGTTGTTTGGGGCAGCATTTAGTCAAATTGAAAACATTATTCCTGATACATTCTATGACGCAACAACTCGCTGGTTACTCGCTCAGGCTATCGAGTCATTAATTGTGATTGCACTAGTTATTGTGATTTTTCTATGGCTCATCGGAATATTAGGTTCGCTGATTAAGTATGGCGACTTCCAGATCACCCGTTATGAACATGAACTATTCATCACTCGCGGTTTACTTGAGAAAAAACAGATGACAATCCCGCTTAAACGAATACAAGCTATTGGGATTGAAGAAAGCATCATCCGGCAGCCTTTTGGTTTTGCAACCATTTATGTCGTCATTGCAGGTGGTGAAATCGGTAAAACAGCGGAAGCTCATACTTTATTATTTCCGATTATAAGGAAAAAGAAAATTGACAGTTTTCTAGAAAATATTTTGCCTGAATATAATGCTCTTCCTAAACAGTTTAATTCGATTCCGAAACGTGCGATTGGTTATTATTTAATCCGAGCCGTGGCAATCCCGATTTTGCTATTAGTGGTTACATTGATCTTTTTCCAAAACTGGTGGATGATTGCAGCTATTTTGGTTGCCATAAGTTTATGGATGGGATGGATGAGATATCGAGATGCAGGCTATCAAATCAATGATCAGTACTTGTCGGTTCGTTTTAGGATATTAAGTAAAGAGACGGTGTTAATTCCCAAAAGGCGCATTCAATCAGTAGAATGGATCCACCATTTTCTGCATCGCAAACAAGGATTAGCTCAACTCAAAGTGTCTATTTTAAGCAAACAATCTGGTCGTCATTTATGGGTTAAAGAATTGGATGAGAAAGAACACAATAAGATTATTAAATGGCTTGAAAATTAAAAATCCACACGTTTTAGCGTGTGGATTTTCCTATATTTAAGCTTCTTGTTTTTGTTCAGAATAATATTCTTCTATTTTGTCTAAACGCTCTTGAACTTCTTCTTCTGATAAGTCGTGTTCTTCAATATATAGATTGCGATCAGCTGTGCGGCATTCATGTGTACAACCGCGCATGAAGAAGTGTTCATTCTCTTCAGAGCATAGAATTTGTTTGTTACACACTGGGTTCGCGCAGTTCACATAACGCTCACAAGGTTCACCTGTGAAGTAGTCACGACCAACCACAACGTGTTCTTTCTGGTTAACCGGAACGCTGATACGCTCATCGAACACGTACATCTGACCGTCCCAAAGCTCACCTTGAACTTCTGGGTCTTTACCGTAAGTGGCAATACCGCCATGAAGTTGGTTAACATTCTCAAAGCCTTCTTTTTTCAACCAGCCAGAGAATTTCTCGCAGCGAATACCACCTGTACAGTAAGTTAAAATTTGTTTACCTTCCAGCATGTCTTTATTTTCTTTAACCCAATCAGGAAGTTCTTTGAACGTCTTAATGTCCGGGCGAATCGCACCACGGAAATGACCTAAGTCATACTCGTAGTCATTACGCGCATCTAACACAATCGTGTTCTCATCTTCTAGTAATTTCTTGAACTCTTTAGGCTCAAGATAGTTGCCCGTCAGTTCATTCGGATCAATATCATCTTCCAAACGAAGGCTCACAATCTCCGAACGATGACGCACATGCATCTTCTTAAACGCATGTCCATCCGCTTCATCGATTTTAAACTCAATATCCTTGAAGCGCGGATCGCTACGAAGCTCTTCCATATAATTGTCTGTTTGTTCGACGGTACCAGACACCGTACCATTAATACCTTCTTCCGCGATTAAGATACGTCCTTTAAGACCTAAATCCTTGCAGAATTTCAGATGATCTTTCGTCAACTCTTCTGGATTGTCAATGTGAACGTACTTATAATACAGTAATACGCGATAAGTTTTATCTCCCATAAATAAAACCACCTCATAATTAATTTTCTTACGTATAAGTACGTAGAATGGATTTTTCCAACCATAAATTTTACAACAGAATGGGTGATTTTGCAATTGGGAAATGCTGTTTAAGGTGGGTAAAACCCGTCTGAGGACAGGAATTGGTCTAATAACCTTCTGAAGAGTCGGATCCTTTTATCAATTTTTTGCCCCAAGTTGAACCGTACTTTATCATTGTATAAATCATTAAACCAGCTATTAAAATCGCGCCACCATCTGTGATAGCACTTGGTAAAATTCCCCATAAACCATATTCATTTAAAGCGGCCACCCACATGGATGATGGAATCATAATAAACCCCAAACCTTGTGTGAAATTAACTACAAGTATAATCCACCATAATAATGTCGATTGACTTTTAAAAGCTAATATTCCTAGAGCATTCCCGACTATATATACACACCCTACTATTCTAAAACCACTTGTAAAGCTAGCAGCCTCCTCTTCTGAATTTGAAGCCCCTGCCATTTGCATCATAGTTTCAATTAAAGGTGTATTAATTATTACAAAATTATGTAGAGCGGTTCCGATTGTAAAAATTATAGAACATATCGCAATTGTAACCTGCAGCCTTTTAGTTGTCCGTGTATTTACATATCTATTATTCTTCATCATATCCCTCCTATAAATGAGACGTGATATATCAAGAATTGTTACAACAGAAAATTCTTAAAAAGCTCTTTCTAACCACCATCATACTTCTCCCCCTTCTAGGTTAATTGAAATATAGAAATACAAAATAAAAAAGCGTCCGCGGACGCTTTTTCACCGACTTACTGCAGCCTTTTTAATGGACTGAAAAATTGAGACAAGATCCTCAATCATGATGCTTGCTGTTGGGTACTTACCTGCTCCTGGCCCTTGAAAAACTAAGTCTCCTGTTAAATCACCTGTCACCACAATCGCGTTATCGACTCCTTCTATGGCATACAACTTGTGTGATTCACCTACAGAAACTGGCCGGACTTCAGCCTCGACCTGCCCTTGATCATCAACTACAAGACTGCCAACATGCTTGATGCGCTCACCACGAACCGATGCTTGACTGATGTCAGCAGGAGTTATGTCACTAATCCCAGAGCATCGCACTAGATCCCAGTCAATTTTCCTTCCAGTTAATAACTCTAATAAAATCACAACCTTAAACAGCACATCAAATCCCTCAACATCATTTGCCGGGTCAGCTTCTGCATATCCTAAACGTTGAGCCTGCAGCAATGCCTCTTCTAATGACACCTGATCTTCTCGCATTTTCGTCAAAATATAATTCATCGTTCCGTTCAAAATCGCTTCAACCTTCACAACTTGATTGAATCTAAGTAATTGCTTAAGAGCTCCAATAATCGGTACGCCGCCCGCAACAGTCGCTTCAAAGCACACCTTTACTCCCCTCTTTTCAGCTAGCTGCCTCAATTCAAAGCCTTTATTTGCAAAAAGCTCCTTGTTCGCCGTCACGACATAAAGTCCAGCTTCAATCGCCCTTCTCAAATACGTATAACCAGGCTCTACATTAACTATGGCTTCGATCACTACATCCAATTCAGGCAATCTTAAAATCTCACTGAAGTCATCAGTAACTAGAACGTCATCATGAATTGTTCGGCTTTTCCCAACATCTTTAACCAAAACTGCATCCACGCGAACTGGTCCCCCAAGAAGTTGCTCAAGCAGATCTTGCTTGGTCTCTATCAACTCATAAACGCCACTACCCACCGTTCCAAAACCCAAAATAGCGACTTTAATCGGACGCATCACGCCTTCACGAATTCCTTATTAGATGTTTCACCAGTCGCAATCTCAATCGCCTGTTCGAGGTCACCCAACAAATCATCGATATGCTCAATTCCAACAGATAAACGGATAAGATCTTCAGTTACACCAGTTGATTTAATTTCTTCTTCACTTAATTGTTGGTGAGTTGTGCTCGCAGGATGGATAATTAAGCTTTTCGCATCGCCGACATTTGCTAAGTGTGACCATAACTCTACGTTATTGATGACCTCTGCTCCTGCTTCGCGGCCTCCTTTAATGCCAAACACCACGACTGAACCTGCACCTTTAGGGAGATATTTATTCACGAGTTCAGAAGAATGGTGGCTTTCTTGCTCAGGATATAACACCCAGTCAACACCAGGGTGTGCTTCTAAATACTCGACTACCATACGTGTATTGGCGACATGCTCCTTTAAACGAACATGCAATGTCTCAATCCCAAGTGCAATTTGAAAAGCATTATAAGGACTTAGTGCTGCACCAGTATCACGCAGTAACTGAACACGTGCTTTTGTAATAAAAGCCGCTTCAGGTAAGGCCTCAGCATACACAATTCCGTTATAGCTCGGGTCTGGCTGAGTAAATCCTGGGAATTTATCTGTGTTCCAGTCAAATTTACCGCCATCAACTATAATTCCACCTAGGGTCGTGCCATTACCTCCAAGCCATTTCGTCGCTGAGTGAACGACAATGTCTGCTCCAAAATCAAACGGGCGACATAAATATGGCGTCGCAAATGTATTATCGACAATTAACGGCACTCCAGCTTCATGTGCAATCTCAGCCACTCTTTCAATATCCAAAACCGTAAGTCCTGGATTTCCGATTGTTTCTGCAAAAATAGCCTTCGTCTTAGGTGTGATCGCTTCTTTAAAATTCTCAGGGTCTTTCGGGTCCACAAAATGCGTTTTAATCCCATGCTTCGGTAACGTCGTTGAAAACAAATTATAAGTACCACCATATAATGTTGACGCCGAAACAATTTCGTCGCCCACTTCTGCGATGTTAAAAATAGCTGTTGAGATCGCTGCCATCCCGCTTGATAGTGCCAATGCACCCACACCGCCTTCAAGCTGAGCTACACGTTCCTCCAAAGCTCCTACCGTCGGATTTCCAATACGCGTGTAAATAAAACCTTGCTCTTTTAACGCAAACAAATCAGCCGCATGGTCGGTATTATTAAATTGATAAGAGTTCGTTTGATAAATAGGCAGCGCTCTTGAACCCGTCGCTGGGTCTGCCTCTAACCCTCCGTGAATGCTCACTGTTTCTAATCGATATTTTTTCTCCTCAGTCATTTACAATCGCTCCTTTTTTGTATTTAAACGGCTTTTGCCATCAATGATGATAATTTGTCTTGAACAAATGGTCCCCACTTTTCAAATTCAACTAAAAACCCATCGTGACCAAACATCGTATCTACTTCACAGAATTCAGCATAACCCCCAGCATCTTCAATATCCATGACAAACCTTTTTAACTCATCTGGCGGGTAAAGTAAGTCATTTGAAAAGCCTAACGCAAAGACTGGAACGTCATAGCGTTGTATCGCATTTTGATAACTACCTCGGCCTCTTGTAATATCATGACTGTTCATGACGTCGAGTAATCTCAAATAACTATAAGGGTTAAATTTCTTTGCTAATTTTTCCCCTTGATGGTCTAAGTAAGATTCAACATCAAACTCACCTTCTACCTGACTTCTCGCAAACCTTTTACTAAATAATTCATTTGATCGATATGTCACCATTCCGACCATTCTCGCCAAGCTCAAACCATTTTCAGGTTGGCTGCTATTCTTAAGGTCATATTTGATAGCTTGCTTAGCAATGTGATTAAACGCAATCGCATAGTCGCTAAACGTTGGGGTGACCGCAATTGGAAATATCGCATCCATAAAATCTGGGTACATAAGTCCCCATTCTAATACTTGCATACCACCAAGCGAGCCGCCGATTACAGCCTTTAAGTGATCAATGCCTAACATGTTAAGCGCAACAAATTGAACTTCTACTAAATTTCTTACCGTTAATGATGGAAAATTATTTTGGTATGGTTCACCATCTGCTCCTACGGAACCTGGCCCAGTAGAACCATCGCATCCGCCTAACACATTAAATGCTATGACCTGATAATAACGAGTATCAATATATCCGCCTTCATGAATTAACCCTCTCCACCATCCAGGCTTCGAATCTGTACCCACCGCAAATTGATTACCGGTTAATGCGTGGCAAACTAGAATAGTTGGTGCATTTTCAGGACCACTTCTTTCATAAGCAAGCTCAACCTCACGAAACTGCTCACCATTTTCTAAACTAAAGTTCGGAATAGTTACCGTTCCTGTTTGATACCTCATAACCATCCCTCCTTCCAAACCTTTTTAAGAAACTAAAAAAGCCTCCCTGCTTTGAGCAGAGAGGCCAGAATATACGACATCTAATATAATGGTCCCTCTCATCTATCAAAGCACACTTGCTTTGCAGGAATTAGCACCTTTCAAACCGCTGTTTGAAGGTTGCCGGGCGTCATCGGGCCAGTCCCTCAGCCACTCTGGATAAGAGTTTTAAAAATTATTAAATTTTGAATTAATTGATATCTTAGCACGGTCCTATCAAGCTGTCAATATAAATTATTATGTTAAAAGAATATTCCGTTAAGTTATTTTTATTCCTATATTTTAATGAAAATCAGGATCAATATATTTCCCATAATCGGGAACGGCGATTTGATCAAAGTTACGCACGAGTTGATTAAGTTTGTCTGTCAATTCTTGACCGTATACCGGAACACCATGCCCCGTGACTGCAATGGTTGGGTGCAGCTTAGATAATTTAATGATAGATTCTTTAGCGGCCTTCCAGTCTGTTGTTAAATAACGCGGCGGACCACTAAACTCTTGCTCTTGCATCATAACATCGAATAAATTTTCCTGTTTCACCGTCACGAACGCATCACCCACAATTAAAGCACCATCTTCATCCCTAAAAAAGGACACATGACCTGGTGAATGGCCTGGCGTATGAATCCAACTGAACCCGTCCATATAAGGGACTGTGCCATTCTTCGGAAGTGGCTCAACATGTTTACCCAGATTGACAGGTTCATTCGGGAAAAAAGGTGACATTTTCGCTACTAACCCGCCTTCAACTGAAGCATCTGGTTCAGGGTAACTCTTCTGCCCAGTTAGGTATGGTATCTCAAGTGGATGAGCATAGACTGGAACCTCCCACTTTTCAATCAGCTCAATAATAGCTCCTACATGGTCAAAATGTCCGTGAGTAAGAATGATCGCATTTGGCTTAGCGCCTTCTCCGTATCTCTTTTCAACAATTTGAATAATATCATCTGAAGAATTCGGCATCCCCGCATCGACTAATACAAATGAATCTTTACTACCCACAATAGCGATATTCACGATTTGAATTGTATGGCAGTATAAATCCGGAAGTAACTCCACTCCCTTTCCGCTACCAATTGATGTTGCAGGAATAAACTTATAATCAGAACCATAATTCATCTCACGATCCATCACATCAACCTCCTTAAATATTAGTATGAACGATATTTAATGAACTATGAAAAAGAGGAAAAAATTGACTAATGGTCGAATACTATTCTATGAAAGGAGAGATTAGGCATGATTAAAACCCCGATCAAAAATAAAGTGAATGTTGTGTTTATCCCTGTTGAAGATGTCGTAAAAGCCCAAGAGTGGTATTCTAAGTACCTTGGTTTAAGTGAGGGTGAATTTCATCAAGGTCACCTATTTGTTGCAGAAATGGAGGGAACTGGTGTGATCCTTGACTCTATGCCAGCGTGGCGTGAAGAGGGTGAAGCCTTACCAATTCTAAAAGCACCTGTTATTCAATTCGCAACAGATGATATTCATGAATCGTATGAATTTATGAAAGAGAATGGTATTGAACTAGTCACAGATGTTCAATTTGACCAATTTTTTGTTTTTAAAGATTTAGACGGCAACTTGTTGATGGTTTGTCAGGATTAATTAGAGAGGCAGCATTTTCACTCGAAAATGCTGTTTTTTAATTTTCTAGGACACTGTTATAAACGTAAGTTTTCTTTCTATGAACGGTTTTTCCCTTTCCATAAACGTAACTTTCTTTCCTATGAACGGTTCTCTGCTTACTATGAACGTAACTTGGGATTCTATAAACGTAGCTCCTAGATCTATGAACGGATTTCTTCCTTCTATGAACGTAACTTCCCTTTTTATAAATAAATTACAAGAGGACTTAGATTCCTAAGCCCTCTTGCATAGCAGTGAATGTTAAATCAGTTGAAGGAATCTTTTTCTCTTTTTACAACCGACTAAATGTTTAGAGGGACCATTTTAATTTACGAAAATGAGAGGGATTCACGTACTTGCCGTCTTGGAGGAGGACGACTGCAGAACCAGGGAAGTGATAGCTCATTTGAATTCACCCGTTACCTCACATCATAGTGCCCATATAGGGTGATTGGTGAGGATTAGCTGTATCTAACAATTCTATTTACTGCTTGTTTTATCATATTAATTTTTATAGAAACGAACAGTGCACTTGTCAGGTAGTTAATAAAAATGTACGAATTACCATAGTTCAATCTTTTGACAACCCCCAATCGTAATGATTATCGTTATAATTGAAGGTATAAAAGGAGGAACTATTATGGCATTCGTCATTACAAGTCCTTGCCAAACAGAAAAAGCAGCAGAGTGCGTGGAAGTATGTCCCGTAGACTGCATTGAAGAAGGTAAGGATCAATTTTACATAGACCCTGATGTATGTATTAACTGCGGCGCGTGCGTGTCTGCATGCCCAGTCGCAGCCATCGTCGAAGACTTTGACCTTATGCCAGGGGAAGAAAAATATTTAAAAGAAGCTGAAGAATTTTTCAAAAGCTAAAGAGGCTGGGATAAAACATGTCTTAACCTAGAAGAAGACGAATATTTGGGTAAAGTACTCCTAATATTCGTCTTTATTTTTTTAGCTAACTCAAAATAACACTAATACTCATTTGTTTTCTGTCCCACCTATTTGTTAAAGAGTTTTAAACAATTAAATTGAAAAAAACTTTGTTAACGATATTTTTCGCCCATTCAGGTGCCATTCATTGTATTGATCTAATACTAACCTTGCATCTCCATTGTGCCTATCTACCAATTGTTTTACAGCTAAAAAACTTCGCCAATAATCATACATTATACTCGTTAAACTGCCCTCATATGATTTAGCACCAAAATCATCTAATGAGTGCCCTCCATATTGATCTGAGAAAACTTCTACTAACTTGCCTTCAATATTTACAAACTGATCAAATTCTTCTTCTGAAAACAAAAATTTACGAGGTAAGTACTCACACATACCCTCCTCAAACCAAATACTATCATCACGTTCATCATCAAATTCATCAGGAAATAAATCAATATGGTGAGTTAATTCATGTGCTAGTATGGCTAAAACATGCTTTTCAGATATTGTTTTATAATAACGACGAACCTCTGGTAAATTCTTATCTTTTAATTGATCTAGGAATAGACGTTTCCATTCCTCCAAATCAGGAGCAAAGTAAATTATATCCCTATTGGTATATGCAGGAATCGGAATTTGTGAAAATGTTTCTGTCGCAAGTTCAGTTGTTGTCCAGACAATTGCTTTCGGTAACTCTTTTAAATGATATTCTGCTTCTAATTTAAATTGATAAGGCTTAAGTAAATCCTTCATTCTCTGAGTCATTTTCTCATACTTCTCATAATCACTAACACGTTCATAGGCATAAACTTGTTTCACATTTACCCTCCTCTACCAACTAAAATATCTACATCCACTGTCACTTCTTTTAATTCAAGGTCTACTCGTTCATTTAAATTCCAAGTTAAAGGTGTCATCTTTAATAAAAACGGAACTAATTCAGCAGAAATAGGTGCTTGATAAGTAAGTCTCTCTTCTTGGATATCACATAAGCTCTCTTTGAACCGCTTCTTTGTCTCTTCATTGCTATATTCCTCATTGTTGTAAAAAGCTTCGCGTAACTCTTTTAAATATCCACTGTTCGGAAAAACTTTTATTACGAACCCATCATCTGATAACAAGCGTTTAAACTCACCATAATTAGCTGGAGATAAAATATTAAGCACGACATCAAAACTAGAATCTTTAAATGGCACTTGAGCTAAATCTCCGACACACCAGATCGCATCAAGATGATATTTCGAAGCCGTCATCACACCCTCTTTGGCAATATCAAGCCCTGCTCGAATCATATCGTGGTTAACTAGCTCCGTGATCTTTGCCAAATGTGAGCCCTCTCCGCAGCCTAAATCGATTACCGATTGACGCTGCCCAATCAATTCAGAGATCTTATCATGCAATGGCTTGTACACACCGTGCTGAATGAATTGATAACGAGCTTCGAACAGATCCTTATCATACTTCGTGTGAACAGGCTGCGTCATCATGTTGATGTAGCCTTTCTTTGCAATATCGAAAGAATGATTTTGTTTACACACAATATGGTTGTCATCAACTACCATTGAAGCAGCGCAAATCGGACAGCTAAATAACTGCTCACTATTTTTCATGTAAGATTTAAAACGATCGACTTTCTTCACTTAAAACACTCCATTATGTCTCTTCTGCGGTTACATAGCGGTCTCTTCCTGCTCCAAGTCCAGCTAAGAACATTGCTGTCGCTATTAAAATAAACAGGATTAAAGATGGTGTCCATGAACTAAACACGTCAAAAATGACCCCCACCGTAAATGGGCCAACTGCCGCTAACAAATAACCAATTGATTGCGCCATACCGGATAAATTGGCTGCCTGCTTAGCATCTCTCGCTCGCAGGCTCAATAAGGCTAGAGATAATGCGATACTTGCACCTTGAGACGCTCCTGCAAACAGAATGCTTACGGATAGAACAGCAATATGATTTCCAAATAATAATAACGTAAGACCTAAAATATATGATAGACTTAAGACAATGATTATGCCCCTTTGATTTGGGTACCGATCGGCTAGATATGGCGCCAAAAATGCAGTCGGTAATCCTGCAATTTGCATAATCGACACCATCCAGCCCGCAATCGATATATCTATTCCACGACTAACGAGAATCTCTGGAAGCCATGCAATTAGGCAATAAAATAAGAACGACTGTAGCCCCATAAACAGTGTTACTTGCCAAGCAACCTTTGATTTTAATAACGAATCTTTCGCAGGGTTCGGTTTAACCACTTCATCTGCCTGACCCTTTTTACGTAGTTGGGGGATCCATGCTAGAAGAGCGATAATAGTAAATATACCCCAAAACAATAGCCCGTTCTTCCAGCCTAAATCTAATCCATGGGCTAATGGCACACTAATACCAGAACCTAAGCTAGCCATAAAGTTCATCGACAATGTGTATGCCCCCGTAATGAGCCCTACCCTCACAAATGTATTTTTGACAATACCAGGCAAAAGAACATTACAAATCGCAATACCAGCACCGACTAATAACGTTCCGAAAAATAAAAAACCAATGACAGTAGTGGGTCTAATCGTAATTCCAATTCCTAATAATATGAGTCCCATAAAAACGGTCCATTCATTTCCAAAACGCTGAGCAATTTTTGGAGCTAGAGGTGATAATAACGCGAAAGCAAGCAGAGGAACCGTTGTAAGCAGCCCTGCTGCTCCGTTAGACATACCTGTATCCATACGTATATCACTAATCACAGGGCCGACTGCGGTAATAGATGGCCTTAAATTAAATGCTACCAATACAATTCCTGCAATTAAGATCACATACCTTAACTTATTGTGGTTTAGTCCCATAGATTTCTCCTCGTTCTTATTTCTCTTTTAATAAGTTTATCATAACTACTTCATATTGATTTTATTGAAAATGCTTGTTAATTATTCGATGCTAATTCTTGAGTTCACATCAAAACTATTGTTACATTAAATTAAATCCTTATTAGGAGTGTGCTTTATGGAAAAAACATTGGATCATATAGGCGTTGCTGTTAGACATTTAGATGATTCGATTGAGTTTTATACCAAAGTCCTTGGTGCTGAACTAATCGACCGTTACCGAAGTGAGAAAGTCGGAGTTGAAAGTGAAATTGCTGTGATGAATGTTAACGGGACAACAACTGAACTTTTATCTCCGACCAATAATACAACGTCACCTATTGCTCGGTTCATTAAACAAAAAGGGAAAGGTGTTCACCACATCGCTTATCGTGTAAACCACTTAGACCAAGCCATTGAAGAACTAAACAAACAAGGAATTAGAGTGATGGAAGAAACGCGGCGCATAAACAAGCACGGAAGACGACTTATTTATTTAAACCCTGCTGATACAGGCGGGACAATTATCGAATATTGTGATTATCCAAATCTAAGAGGTGAAAATGATGCTAAAGAAAATTAATCTAAAAACCGACAAGCATGACCAAATGATTGACGTGACACACGAGGTTGAGCAGTTTGTTAAAGAACAAGGTGTCAAAGATGGTGCTGTTATCGTGTATTGTGCTCACACCACTGGAGGTATCACGATTAACGAAAACGCTGATCCCGATGTAAAAACGGACATGTTAAGACGTTTTGATGAAGTTTATCCTTGGAATCACAAGCTAGACCTTCATATGGAAGGCAATACAGCTGCGCATATGAAAGCTAGCACAGTTGGCGCTTCTCAGCATGTTATTGTTGAAAATGGCGAGCTCATTCTCGGAACCTGGCAAGGCATTTATTTTTGTGAGTTTGACGGACCGCGCAACAGACATTTCTATGTAAAAATAATATAAAACGCTTGGGGGAACTTCCCCAAGCGCTTATTTTAACTCGTAGTTTGTTAGTTCTCTGGCGAGTTTCAATGCTCCCTCGCGGTTTTGAGCAGGAGCTGCAATGACCTGGCCATCGTCACTTGTCCAGGATTCATCAGGAGAATACGTAATGACGATCTCCTCAAAATTATCTTTTACAAAAATCTCCCCTACAAGTCCGATATCTGACCCATAATAGAATAAGGTTCCGGACTCTTCTCCGCTGTTTCGGTAATCAATTAGAGCCTCAGCTTCTTTCTCAGGAATTTTAGTTTCAGTGCCCTGTATATTAAAATAGCCTTCATATACAGCGCCACCAAACAATGTTTGTTTTAATTCCCCATCGAGTTCAATTCGTACGTCTTCTGACTGATCATTGCCTAACTGTAAATGAATACCTTCTAATGTTTGATTAAAATCTTTTGGTTGTGTATACCAAATTGTAAACGCAGTAAACCCGATCAGTAAGACGGCACCGCCAATTAAAGCACCTCTTGCCACCACTTTACCTTCTCGAAAGTCAATCTCCTTTTCCTTTTCCTGCAGTTTACTTTCAACCGCCATATTGAAAAGGTAATTTAAAATAACAGCCATGATTGTTAAAATAAGAAACTTGCGCCACAACGTGCTAAATGTATAAGGATCGAAATGACTGAGAAGTAGAAATGTCGCCGTTGTCATCACGAGCAACATTAAACTTGTTCTGTCAAACTGCTTCCATTTCGATATGTATTTAATGCCCGTCA
Source organism: Piscibacillus salipiscarius (assembly GCF_042685285.1). Lineage (NCBI taxonomy): Bacteria > Bacillati > Bacillota > Bacilli > Caryophanales > Bacillaceae > Piscibacillus > Piscibacillus salipiscarius. Next base: position 79,908 of record NZ_JBHUMZ010000025.1, read on the forward strand.
TGATTAAAACAAGCACGACAGCTAATAAAAATACACTTGATAAATCTGAAACTGATAGCCTTAAAAAGCTCACACAAACACCTACTTCGTTAAAGTTTCATTCTCATCATAGCATATCATGATATACTACAAAAAAAGGAAGAAGTAGGAGGGTATCAATGTTTAATATTAAACCCGAAAATAAACGGCGTATGATTGAACAAATTCAAACTTATTTTTATGAAGAACGTGGAGATGAAATTGGTGAAATCGCGGCAGAAAGTTTTCTCGAATTTATGACGGAGGAGTTAGGGCCACACTTTTATAATAAAGGCATTGAAGATGCAAAAAACTTAGTTGAACAAAAAGTGATGAATATAGATGAAGACCTACTAGCATTAGAACGCCCAATTAAATAAAAGCCAACAGGGTAGTTGGCTTTTATTCTTCATTATGGCCTTCACGATCATCTTTTTTCTCATGCTTTTGATCCCAATTCGGTACAAAACCATTCGCTTCTAGTTTTTCATAATGCTTCACTAAGTAACTGATGACATGATCTCCTTTTTCTTTTGAAATTACACCAAAGTCAACGTATTTTTGTATAATCTCCTTCTCTTTTTCTAATACTTCATTTTGTAGAGACGCCATCTCTTCCTGCTGCTCTTCCGTTAACTCAGACTTTTCAACTGGATCGGGTTCAGCTGATACAACACCAAATACTCCAATAGCTATTACCGCAACAGTCAAAACACTAAACCAAAGTTTCTTCATGTTAACAACTTCCTTTCATGTAAGGTATCATTCGTTAACATGTTCAATATTGTCTTATTTATCCATTACAATTACATGACAAAAGCAGGGAACGAGTCCCTGCCTTTATATTAATGAATTTGTGGTTGTTGGTTTTGCTTTTGCTGTTGCCCCTGTTGTGCTTGCTGCGCTAATGCTCCCATAGGGTTTTGCTGATTTTGCGTTTGTTTTTGTTGCTGAGCTGCTCCGCCCTGTTGTTTTTGACCCATTTGACCTTGTTGATTCATCATATTCGTTAGCATTGGTAAAAAGCTCTGCAATTGACCACCGCGACCGGTCATCATGCTATAAGCTGCAGCTCCAATTCCAATTGATGCAATCATCGGAAGCCATTCTATATTCTTCATGCGCATTTGCATTGACTTACACCCCTTTTCATATACATGATCATTATTAGTTTGGTTCTAAAAGGGATGAGTATGTTTAACAATTGCTTCCACTATACTAAAGCCTTCAGGTTTTCATAAAAACGTTTAAGTTCAGGTAAATAAATATGATCAATATCATTAACTAATTCATTTGCCAATTCATCATTATGAATAAAAATAGTTAAATTCCTACGGTTCTGCGCCTTAAACCATACCCGTTCATTTTCAATTAAGCCAAGTTTAGCCATCTCTTTGATCGACTCCCTCGGTGTTTCTACGGCAACTTCTTTAGCTTCTAAATACGAATAGATCACTTTATTCGCATGCTCCATAGCCATTTCAAAAAAATGTATGTACCCCGCGATCTCAAGTTCACTATCTAACATCTCTTGACTATGCTCGTTCAGACGGTTAAACACTTTTTCATAGTTCTCAAAAAATTGCTTCCACCGTATTTCTTTACTGTCTTCCATAGGAAAAGCTCCTTATTATAAGTCTTCTATCTATATTAAAACAAAGATTAAAGGATTCGTCATATATTTGTCGAAATATATAACAAATATAATTCGGAGGTTTACCATGCTAAAACGACATAAAGTATTGTTTAATCAGCTTAAATCTTATAGAGAAGAGTTGTTGTCACTCGTGAGTGATGTCTCAGAAAAAGAGGCTGACATCACCCCAAAAGGTTTTAACAACAGCATTCGCTGGAATTTAGGGCATGTTTACTTAGACCAATACATGTGGATTAAAGTGTTGACGAAAGACAATCTATATCCTGATCATTACAACGGTTGGTTTGGATTCGGGACAAGCCCGAATGATTTTAGCGCTGAGACCCCATCTTTTTCACATTTAAAACAACTATTAAGCGAGCAAACTCAAAAAATTATAGACCTCTATGGTAACCGTCTAGAAGAAAAATTTCCACCAACCGAAATGGGAATGTTTACAATTGAACAGGCCTTGATCAGAACTATTTTTCATGAAGGCATGCACATTCAAGCTATTAATGATTTGAAAAAATTTATTCGTTATTAACAATATTGGGAAGTGCTAGAAATGAAGCCACTATTAAAAAACCGTTCTTTCACATCTATTTGGTTTGGCAATGGTATATCAGAACTTGGTGGACAATTCGGGACGTTCTGCATGTCCATCTTGGTGTATCGCCTTACAGAATCCACATTGGCTTTAGGTAGCATATGGATTTTATATTATTTATCATCCTTAACGTTACAGCTTATCATTGGGCCTTACATTGATAGGTGGAGTCGGAAATGGATTATGGTCCTCACCCAGTGGTCAAGGGGACTTATTTTCATCTTTCCGCTAATTGTTTTATCTACGGGGCACCTAGAAGTGTGGCACTTATATCTGGTTCAATTCATCATTGGAATCATTACCCCTCTATATATACCTGCGAATCAAGCAATCACTCCAACGATTGTATCTAGAGAACAACTACAAACTGCAAATGGCTATTTAGAAAGTACCATTAGAGTCATGACGGTTGTGGCACCCATAACTGCCGGGTTAGTTGTTCAATACTTGAGTGCTGAAATCACATTGGCAATGGTTAGTACTTTGTTATTTTTAAGCGGATTTCTTATTTTGCGCGTTCAAGAAAAAAGAGGTCCTCGAGATATTCGCAAACCATGGATTCAAGAGTTTATAGAAGGTACTTCATACTTTTTCAGACAAAAAATCATTTTATGGCTAAATATTTTCTTAGCATTTGTTCAATTTGGTGTTGGCGTCACCATTGTTATTACGATCCCTTATATTACAGATGTTCTCGCTGGTAATGAGCTTCATTACGGGTTATTTTTAGCCGGATTTCCACTAGGATATGTAATTGGGGCATTATTAATTAACTATTTCAAAATAAATAGCAGAAGACTCATGATGCTTGGTGCCTTATTTGTCGGAGGCTTAACGTTTATTGCACTTGGGTTCAACCATAGTATTTGGTTTGCGATTTTCACTGAAAGTATTGGCGGAATAATGATTGCTATTTTTAGCATACATAACATCACCTTATTACAACTAGCCGTCCCGGACCGACTTATGGGAAAGGTGGGATCTGTGCGTATGTTAATTGTCCGAGGAGCTGTATTGTTAGGGCTGTTTATAGGTGGAATTTTGAGCGAATTATATGGCATCAGACCAATGTACTTTATGATTGGTGGGATTATTTGTGCTACCTCTTTCTTTGGTATTTCACTTCCGTACTTTAAGTTTATAGATGAAAAAATAACGGAAGACCAAATCGCCTCTTAATGTTTAATTAAAATTAAGAGTGGCAATATATCTATAAAACCTTTTAAGGAGGATTTTAGATGAGCCACGAAAAATATGCTGATGTCATTAACGTTTTACATGAATGTATGGAGGCATGTAACCATTGTTACACAGCCTGCCTACAGGAACCTGACTTAGAACATATGATTGAATGTGTAAGATTAGACCGAGAATGTGCTGATATTTGTTCAAACTTTGAACAAGCCTTAACATTAGATACGAAATTCGTTAAGGAATACGCACAATTATGTGCAGCTGTATGCCGTGCGTGTGGTGATGAATGTGCTAAACATGATCATGACCACTGCCAGAAGTGTGCAGACGCATGTCATAGATGTGCTCAAGAATGTGAGAAACTAGCATCATAACAGTAAAGCTCCAGTGGGTTCCCACTGGAGCTTAATTTAATCTTCTCTACCTTGTGCTCGATCAATCGTACCTTCATGATACCCATCCGAGACTTGTTCATGTGTTTCTGCTAACCCTTGTTCTATTTGGGTTTCACCTTCATAGTCCGAAGGCTCATAATTCTTCTCAGCAACTTTATTCTCTTCCTGCTTCTTTTTCTTATGTGACATGCTTAACCTCCATTCACCTTTTCCCTTAGTATGAACAGAAATTAAGAATTAACACTTAAGCGGACTTTTTCGTGTCATATTCTAAATGGGTTTCCCAATAATAAATTTGAGGCAATCTATAATAAATCCAGTATTCTTTAAGGACCATACCACCAACAAATGTGACCATTTGCCAATCAATATTCCTGAGCATCGCACCCTCTCCTTTGTAAGAATTTATGTTGGAAAGAGGTTGTACTATTCGCTTTTAAGTCGTTCAGATTAACTTAAACAACAGATTGAGTTATCATAAATTATGATACAAAGAAAGTTAAACAAAAACTTGAAAGGTTTGGTTTTTACATATGAAACAATATCGCATAGACCCTAGTAATGGTCTTGAGTTTGGATTGTATACATTGGGCGATCACTTACCTAATCCACAAACGGGTGAACGAATTTCTGCACAACAGCGAATTCACGAAATCATTGAGTTAGCTCAACTGGCTGAACAAGCCGGGCTCGACTTTTTTAGTGTCGGTGAGAGCCACCAGGATTTCTTCACGACCCAGGCGCACACAGTCGTGTTATCGGCAATTGCTCAGGCTACTGAAAAAATCAAAATCTCTAGTTCGTCAACTATCATTAGTACTCTTGATCCTGTCCGCGCGTATGAAGACTTTGCAACGCTTGACCTTATTTCAAAAGGCCGTGCTGAGATTGTGGCTGGGCGAGCGTCACGTGTAGGGAACTTTGAGCTTTTAGGGTACAGCTTAAGAGACTATGAAGATTTGTTTGAGGAAAAATTTGACCTACTAGTAAACATAAATGAAAACGAAGTCGTTAATTGGGAAGGAAAGTATCGTGCTCCGCTTCGTAATGCACGCGTGCTTCCTCGACCACAAGACGGCTCGATGCCAATTTGGCGTGCAGTAGGGGGTACACCTGCAAGCGCAAGGAAAGCAGGTTATGCGGGCGTACCGATGTACTTAGCTCATTTAGGAGGTCCAGCAACAATTTTTAAACGTTCAATTGACGCATATCGAGACGCATTAGAATCAAGTGGTTATAACCCTGCTGAGTTTCCAGTATCGACGGCTGGTTTTTTCTATACTGCTGAAACAACGCAGCAAGCTCAACGCGAGACGTACCCTCACATTAATGAAGGCATGAAACGTACAAACGGCCAAGGCTTCCCTAAACAGCATTTCGCTCAAGGCGCAGACCCACGCGATGTCATGAATATTGGTAGCCCACAAGAAGTCATTGAAAAAATTCTTTACCAACATGAACTCTTCGGCCATCAACGCTATATCGCACAGATGGATTTTGGTGGGGTGACGTTCGATAAACTAAAGCGTAACATTGATACGATCGGATCTGAGGTACTACCAGCCATTCGTAAGTACACGAAGAAGTAAGGAGGATTATAGATGAAGATTGTAGCTCTATCAGGCTCTATTGTCGGGTCAAAAACCCGAACAGCCATGGATTATACGGTTAAATTGTTAAGTGAAAAGTATCCTAGTCATAAGGTGACGTTGATTGACCTGGCTGATTATGACATTCAGTTTAGTGACGGACGTAACTATCTCGAGTATGAAGGTGATACAGGTTACGTCACAAAAACGATCATGGAAGCAGATGCGATTATCATAGGAACGCCCATTTTCCAAGCATCAATACCTGCAACTCTGAAAAATATCTTTGACCTACTACCCGTTAATGCGTTCCGTGACAAAGTCGTCAGCATGCTCGCAACGGCCGGATCTTCTAAGCATTTTTTGATATTAGAAAATCAACTAAAGCCGATTCTTGGTTATATGAAAGCTCAAATCGTTCAGTCCTACGTTTTTATTGAGCAGGAAGATTTTCAGCGAAAAGAAATTGTGAATCATGATGTCCTATTCCGCATCGAGCGTCTAGTTGATGACACAGTAGTGTTAACCGAAACCTACCAACGCATCCGAGAAGAAGAAGATGCTAAATACGATTTTTAAAAAGGAAAGGCTTTTGCGCTTAGACGCAAAGCCTTCTTTTATTATATCTAACCTATTTTTGAAATTATCTACCCCAGTTTCAAATATATCTACCGTGAAATTTGTCGACGGGGTAAAAAACTCGTTTTTATCTACCGTTTTTCTGAGTTTATCTAACCCAATTATTTTTCCTTAGGATTGCGGTATTTCTTCTCAGTTTGGGATGTGCTTTGGCTGTTCTTCTTGTCTTTCGTATTCTTCTCTTCTATTTCTAAGTCTTTTAGTGGAATCTCGTCGGTCAGCTGCTGATCTTTGAACTTGTGCAGTTCACTACGTTCTTCTTCATAGGCGCTCTGTCGCTTGTTATCCACTGTGTCTTTCTTTTTTAAGTCCTTTTTGTTTTTATCGCTCATAGCATCACCACCTAAATTAAGACTTTTAACTTGTTTACCTGAATTGACTATAATTAAACATACTAAAATATGATATAATAGCTTAAATACCATTTATTGGGAGGTCTGAAATGAAAGAAAATGTGACTCTGGCTTGGATTGCTATTTGGTTTGCGACTGTTGGGCAGTTATTATTCTTTGTTGGGCTATCCATTTACACTGGTGAGTGGGGTTATGCTATTTGGAGTTTCTGGGTAGCGGTTGTAATTGGGATCCCTACATCCATCAACACCTGGAAGGCACATATAAGGACGAAAAAGGAGCAAGGTTAATTTAACCATTGCTCCTTTTCACAGGTTCAAATTCAAACAACTTCCCTTCATAGATCAGATCTAGACGGTCGCTTTTGCGAAAATCCTCTGGTGTTACCATGGCCGGAAGCTTATCCCAAAGGTTTATACTTGACCGCTTTAATACTTCCGCTACAAACTGCGAACAAAAATACGAATTGCTAAATTCAATCGGTTCCTTAATTGACACGCCAACCACACCTAGGAAGTTATATAAAAACTTATCGTTCTTCCTGATAAACACATTTAAAATCCGTTTCATCTTTTCAATTTCGCGATCAGTCACACTTAATTTATAAATCACACAGGTCGTCTCAGGGTAATAACTATACGTCCCCGTTAACACATCTTCTTTGACAAAACCGCCATGAAGTGGGTTTCTAGGATTCTTGCGCCCAAAGCTATACATTTCTTTAAGCTCCGAATCAAACGCGATGGATGCGTGATTGTAAGGGGCTCTGGTATAGGATTTTATTAGATTCGTGAATAACGTCCCCGTATCTGATAGCACAATATACACCTGTTGCTCACTCATCGTATCCCTCTTTCAAAATATTATAAAAAATTCTTACTTTTCATTATATACGATATACTGTAAGATGAATGCAGCTTTTAAGAATAGAGGTGAACCTCTTATGACTGAAACCGTATGGACCTTATCAATTTTGTTAATCGCCCTACTCTCAGCGTCCACAGCTTTATATTTTGTCAAAAAGAAGCAAGCGCACAAAGATTTCACAGCGATTCAAGCACGAGTCAAAACTTGGTGGGGAATGCTTGTGGTTTTTAGTTTTGCAACATTATTCAATCCAATCGTTTCTCTAATCTCAATTATGATTTTATGTTTATTTGCCTTAAGAGAGTACTTTTCGATGATGAAAACTAGAAAATCTGATCGCCGTTTGTTCTTATGGACTTACCTTGTTATCCCGCTTCAATTTTATTGGATTTATATCGGTTGGTATGGCATGTTTATCGTCTTTATTCCTGTTTATGTATTCTTATTTCTACCATTACCACGGATTCTCGGTAAAGGGACATTGGGATTCTTACAATCAGTGAGCTTCACTCAATGGGGTCTGATGTTAATGGTGTTCGGCCTTAGCCATTTAGCTTATTACCCAATTGCTTCACCTGAACTTGGACCCAATCTTGTTTTATTCCTCATTATTCTTACCCAGATTAATGATGTGGTTCAGTATATCGTTTCCATTTACTTAGGTAAACGCAAGGTCGTCCCTACGGCTCATCCCTACATTACGTGGGAAGGATTCTTGGCATCAATAACCATTACGACCATTGTGTCCTATTATTTATACCCTTACTTAACCACGTTTGATTTGACCTTCGGGATTTTATCTGGCGTCATCATTGGGATTGCTGGATTTTTAGGTGGCGTGACAATCTCATTTTTAAAACGTGATTTACTCATAGCAGATCACGAAAAACAAGAGTCCCTCAAGGACAAATATCTTAGCCGTGTTGATAGTCTAACCTATACGTCCCCTGTCTTTTTCCATGTTGTCAGATACTTTTTTGACTTTATGTAGAATCAGGTAGCAGCCACATGCTACCTGTTTATTTTTAACCTCTGCGGGCTTTTTGAATCGATTCTCTTAATGAGACCTCTAGCTTCTAAATCCAATTTGACAGCCGTGCAGTACCAAGAAGGTGACCCATCAAAACTATCTTTTACAGCAGTCAATACTTCTTTTGATAACTCTTTAAACGTAATTCCTTCATGTTTTTCTATAACTGACAAAATGACATCTTTAATTTGATTGTACTTCTCTTTGTCGATGGATTGCATATGTTTGTCTGAATTCGGGTGTTGTAACTTAATTCTATTACCCATATCATCACCTCTAGGTTTATTTTACCAGATTCTATTCTATTTATTTCACTAAAAATACTATAAAGGTCCACTTCAAAAATAAGAGATTTCATATAATATTATGGTAACAAAACTTAATTAATAAGGAGGGATGATATGAAATTGTATTTAGATCCTGGTCATGGTGGCACCGATTCTGGGGCAACAGGTTACGGTTTACTTGAGAAAAATGTGAACCTTGATATCGCAAGACGAATTCAAAATCTGTTAACTCATAACTTTGAAAATGTAGATATTTTGATGAGCCGAAACAGTGATGAAACTAAATCACTTAATGCGCGCTCGAATGAGGCCAATGCTTGGGGAGCTGATTTCTATCTATCCATTCACTGTAATGCCTATAACGGAAACGCCCAAGGTTATGAAGATTACATTCACAGCAGTCTTTCCGATTCATCCCAAACTGCTCAGTATCGTGATATCATTCATGAAGAGATTATTCAATTGAATAGATTAGTTAACCGAGGTAAAAAGAAAGCAAATTTCCACGTTCTTAGGGAAACTACCATGCATGCCATGCTGACGGAAAATGGGTTCATTGACCACCCAGAAGACAACAAACTTATAGCGGACGAGAATTGGCGTCAAGATGTTGCCCAAGGACACGTCAACGGACTAGCAAAAGCCTTTAACTTAAAACGAAAAGAACAAGACTCAGGTGAAACAATATACAAAGTCATTGCAGGTGCTTTTCAGACACGCGACAATGCCGAAAACCGCGTGGAATACCTTCAAAACCAAGGGATTGACTCTTTTATCACAACAGTTACAATATCAGGAACAACTTGGTATCGCGTTCAAGCAGGCGCCTTTTCTATTAGGGAAAATGCCGAAGCTCGCTTAGAAGAAGTAAAAAATGCTGGTATTCAAGATGCTTACATCTTAACAGAAGGTGAAGTCGATCAAACTCCAAAAGAAAAACCATCCGGTTACTCCATTCAAGGAAATACCTTTCTATCTCCTGAACTAATGCAACGTTTCGTAAAGGAAATCAATCAAGATGCTCCAAACCTTGCTAACTACTATCTCAACTTAGGTAAAAAATATAATATCCGCGGGGACATTGCTTTTGCCCAGGCTATTCATGAAACAGATTACTTTAGGTTTACCGGCGTCGTGAAGCCTGATCAAAATAACTACGCTGGAATTGGTGCAACTGGACCAGATAATCCTGGAGCAAGCTTTGACTCCCCTGAACAAGGCGTCAGAGCTCACATTCAGCACTTGTATGCCTATGCTTCTACCAAACCTTTACCAAAAGGCGAAAAACTAGTCGATCCACGATTCGATTTAGTCACAAGAGGAAGCGCTCCAACTTGGATTGGTCTGAACGGTAAATGGGCAGTTCCTGGTGACAATTATGGCCAGATGATTTTAACGATTTATCAGAAAATGATAGACTTCTCGGTCAATGAGCTTAATCAGATTAGAAATAAGTTATCGAAATAGATATGTAAAAGCTGAGAATTAAAAAAGTTCTCAGCTTTTTCTATTAAGTGCTAGACCAATTTAAAGAAGTTATACTACCTCTAACATTAAATAACTGAATCGGATTCATTGTATTCAGGTCTACATACCACATCGAATTAGCGAAACTTTCTTCTGTACAACCTGCTAAGTAGATTAGACTTTGAGCATTCGGTGACCATCTTATAGGGGTAGAAAAACAATTAGAAGTAGATTTTATTAAATCATTTCCTCCTCTGCTCCCCACGGTTTTAATTTGTGAATAATAACCTTGTTCGTCATCGAAAGCAGTAGCACTATAAGCAAGTTGCGATGAATCTGGCGACCACACAGGATTATAATCTTTTGCCAGTGGTCCACCTGAAATACCAAATATATTGCCTGTGTCTAATTCGAGCGTATGAATAATGGATATACTTGCACCTGGTGAAGTAAATAAAGCCAATGTTCCATTCGGAGATAATCTTAAAAAGTTTACTGGGGCCTGTTGATTTGTAAACTGAACTTCATTACTGCCATCTATATTAATTTTATACATTTGTCTCATTCCGCCTGCATCCAATGCTGAGAATAAAAGCTCTTCACCATTCGGATACCATTGAACGTCTCTAGGTAGCTGATTATTAATCATTTTTGCCTGATGACTTAACGTGTTATATAAAACAATTTGATTACCTTTTGTATAAGCAATTGTATGATGATCATTAGACCAATCTATTGTTAAAACATCATCTTGACTTAATTGATCAATCTGCGATAATTGTCCATTTAATAGATTTAGCACGAACACAACATAATTGAGTCCAATAAATGCTATTTTCATGCCGTCTGGAGACCAAGAAGGGACTGTGAAGGTATCTGCCAATTGATTGGTTAATCCTTGATGCGTTCCATTAGCTGGATGGTATAGCCACAAATCATAGGAACCTCCATGGTTAGAATTATATGCAATTAACCCTCCCCCTCCAGGAGGTGCATAGGGAACGACTAATTGCATCCCTGGAAAAATTGTTGTATTTGCTAATTGATTGACTACTTGTAATAAAGGGAAATTAATCGACTGATTTGTCCTAACATTATATCTTCTAGCAATCTGATACAATGTATCTCCAGGTTGAACAGTGTAATACGGGAGTCCTGGCGGGATTATTAAGCGTTGTTCTGGAAAAATGGTATAAGGTGGCCGTAGTTGATTAAGGTTGATAACAGATTGCGGATCCACCCCATACATTTGAGATATACTATAAATGGTGTTTCCACTTCTGACACGATGTGAAAGAAATGGCTTTGGAATCGAAAGCTGCTGACCAATTATTAAATTATTTATGTTTGCGATATTATTCGCAGATGATAACTGACCAATTGTAAGGCCAAAACGTCTCGCTAACCGGGATAAGGTATCTCCTCTTTTGACCGTATAAAAATGTTGAACAGGGGCATTAATCATATTCACTCCTCCCTGCCAACACTATATTCTCTTGACCTACCAGGTATTCGTTAAAACTTATTTAAGATGAGTATCACAAAACTCACTCACGACCTGTTCTTTTATTTCTTCAATGGGAAATTGATTCGGGTAAGTTGAAATCATTAACATAACCCCTTGAAGTGTTGATGAAAAGTATAAGGATCGTTTCTTAGGTTCATCAACACCTAACTCTTCAAAAATTTGACATTGAATCTCAAATTGTCTTGCATTCTCTTCAATAAGTATCTGACTATATTTAATTAATACTTCATCTTCTATGGGTTGTGTTTGTAGATGCAAATAAAATCGAAAAACTTGCGGTTCTTTATAGACATTGTGAATAGCATGCTCAATAATATATTTTAGTTGTTTATCCGGATTTTTAAGTGTTCTAGCACCTTCTATAACCTCAGCTACATTTTGAATTCGCATGTTTACCATGGTCGCAATTAGTTCTTCTTTGCCTTTGTAATAATTGTATAACAAGCCCTTAGAAATTCCTGCTTCATTAGCAACCGCACTAATTGAAGTTGCATGATACCCTTGCCTAATAAATAACTCCATTGCAGTTTGAATTATTTTCTCTTTTGTTTTATTACGTATACGCTCATTTTCTTCTTGGTTTCTGGGCATTAACAATCATTCCTTAATAAAGTTAGTGATTTGTTCATAAAGTTCTGAAGGATGAGTAAGAGTTACCATATGATCTGCATTTATTATCTCATAATTACAAACATCTGAGGCTACATCGAAGCAATTTAAAACACGATGATTATCTTTAAAATCGACACCTCCTATTAAAAGTAAGGTCTTTACGGTTAAGTTGGTTAACCTTTTATTAGCAGGAGGCGCAGGCCAAATCATCTCAAAAGCGGGCCATTGTAATACTCGTTCAAAGTATTTCCGGTGCATTTCAACCATAAAATCACGATGTTCACCAGCCATGACCACCTTATACAGGGATCCCTTTAATGATAAATCAACCATTTTGTTAATATCTGGCGCAGCTTGATTAATGTTATCTAGATATTTCTTAAATTCATGAGAATACTCAAACCCTGACAGCGAAGGCGCAATTAATATTAGATTCTCAACACGTTCAGGGTACATTAACGCAAACTCTGTCGCAATTTGTCCACCAATTGAATGACCAACTAGTGATACTTGAGGTTCTTCTAAATAATCAAGAAGCTTTAGCAAATCATCTACATAATCGACCTGACTTGTAGTGGGCGATGGCGAATTTCCAACTCCTCGCGCATCAAATGTAATAACTTTAAAGTGTTTGACTAATAAAGGCACTAAATACGACCATTCCCGCATATCAACTCCTCCACTATGAAGCAGAACAATTACAGGACCTTTTCCCCTAGTCTCATAATGCAAATCCATGGGCAACCCTCCAAAAAGAATTTATAACTTCATTTTACATTGAATGACCGTTTAGTCAATAGAAAAACAAAAAATAAAATGTAAAACATATTTGACATTTTTTCTATTTTAAAATACAATGAAAATGTCAAATATATTTTACAAAGAGTAGGCGGTATTTAATGAAAAATAATATTAGAGGATTACGTAAAGCCATGAAAATATCTCAAGAAGAATTAGCTAAACGATCAAATGTTTCACGTCAAACCATTAATGCTATAGAGAATAATAAATACGATCCAACTTTAAACCTCGCTTTTACGATTGCTTATCTATTAAATACCAATGTCGATGATCTTTTTCAATTTGAAATTAAAGAAAATAAAAGGAGGTAAGGTGTATGAAAAAATTAAAATTGGTTGGAGCCATACTCTTAGGTATAATTGTAATAGTATTCTTAGGGTTGTACATTACAGATTTCATTAATGATGAAGAAGGACAAATGGCAGATATTATTATGTGGGTCTTAATTGTTCTAGTGTTCTTCCAATTCGCAACTTGGGGTAGTGATCGTCAAACAGAAAAAGATGAAATGGGTAAACAAATTAAGGATAAGAGTGGGAGAATTAGTTACTATATTTTAACGGTTCTTTTACTAGCATTCTGGTTTATTGAAAACATCGTAAACGGAAGTCTCAGTAGTTTAGGCAATGTCTTAATACTTACTGCTTTATGTTTAGCAGTTATTATATATCCAATAGTTCAATATATATTCGCTAGAAAAATTTTTAAATAACAAAACAGAGTGCATTTCCTATGTGAAATGCACTCGACTAAGTTCATTAACAGTCTTTGGATTATCGATTCACGACTCTATGTGGTTATTGCAGATTCAACTGCCAAGATACACCATAGCGGTCATTTACCCAACCAAACTTTCTGCTAATTTCATATTTGTCTAAGGGCATTAAAACTTTCCCGCCATCACTTAATTTTTGAAACAGTTCTTCAATTTCATCTTCTGAATCACACTCTAAAAAGATAGAAAACGATGGAGTGAAATCAAATTCATGTTTAATCGAGCTATCCATACATCTAAACTCCTGATCTTTAAGCACGAATGTTCCTTGTACGATTTCTCCTTCTTCACCAGGACCTTCTTTTCCAGCACGTTTAATCTCACTGATCTGCGAATCGTCAACAATTGACGTATAAAAATTCATCGCCTCTTCAGCCTTACCGTCTTGAAACATTAAGAATGGGGATACTTGTTTCATTTAATCACTCCCTTTTACTTTATGTATACCACCTTAAGCAGTATCTTTATACAAATAATTGTATTTCGTTTCATTTACAAAATAAACAAAAATGAAAGACAATATTAACATTGATAGTGATAAACCTATAATCGTAATTCTTAACGACAGAATGTCACCTAGAAAACCAACAACTAAAACAAGTAAAACCTGTGCAGCACTTTGAACTAACTGAATGATACTCGTAACTCTTCCCATTAAATCTAACTGCACATTATTTTGATAGAATGTAGTGATTCCTGCATTTAAAAACACTAAGAAAAAACCAAGTACCACAAAGCCAACTGTAATCGAGATAAACGACCATGAAAGGGCATAGATGACGTATCCAATAGATGACAGTAAAATCCCAATACTAATCATGAATCTTAATGAAAAATTATTCGATAGGAAAGATAAGATCACACCACCAGCCACCGATCCAATTCCTGTGATACTAATGAGTAAACTGTACTCCGTCTCACTTAGCCCTATGACTTGCTGTGTAAAAACAATCTCTTGGGCATCCATTGCAAATGTTGCTACCATGACAAATATAAAGCCTAAATAAATGGCCGATACATAGAGATTTTGCTTCATAAAATGCTTGACCACTCCAAAATCATCTATGACCTGTTTTAATGTTAATTTAGGAGCTGACTTCAAATCCAGATTCTCTTTATCAGCTATTTTCATAAGTAATAGTGCCGCTAGAATAAAGAACCCTCCATTTATCCAGAGTGTTGTTTGAAGGTCCAATAGTAAAATTAACGAACCCCCTATAGCTGGTCCAATCATAAACGCTGTTGATGAAGTAAAGCTTTTAATGGAATTAAAACGTTTTCTCATATCTTTTGGAATAATTACTGTTATATAAGTCATCGATGAAGGCCCGAAAAAAGCATTAGCAATACTTAGTAAAATTAAAATAATATAAATAAAAACGATATGGGGCATAAGAGGAATCAGTATAATTAAAGATCCTCTAGCTATGTACGTTTGAATCATGATTTTCCGTTTGCTACGAAAATCTATGTAACTTCCAGTCCAAAACTTCGTAATAATGTTAGTTAGAGGTCCGATTAACCATAGTGCAGCAACTGCTGTGGCAGAACCCGTATTGTTATAAACTAAAATATTAATACAAACTAAATAAATAAAGTTTCCTAGATTACCTAAACTCAGTGATGCTAGAAGATAAACGGCATTTCTCCACTCACTCCTCATAACCCACCTCCTAAATTTAGATTACCACAAGATCAAGTTAATAAATGTTAAAAAATTCTGAACTTAATGGCACTCCATATTTTTGACTGCGTTGGTTACCTCATTTATCTTCCTAATAATTCCATGTCGTAATCCAAAAGTTTGTAACACTTTAAATTTTTGTAAAGCTTGTGTTAAGAGTTTGCTAGAGTTGTAGTTTCCCATTTAACTCTATTGTACAATCGGACTTGAAAGGGAGCTTCTTTAAATTGTGCACAATTTAATCAAAAGAATCTTCCTAATTGGCCAATGTTACACATCAACCATTAAGGGAGGAAATATTTTGTTAAACAAGCACCTATTCAAAAAAATAATGAGTGTTGTCATCGCAGGAGTATTGGTAGGTTCAATCTTTACTAGCTTCTCTCTCGCAAATGATACTGTAACAGCGGATCAAAATGTTAAAAGACAGGCAAAAATTAAGAACGTCATCTTTTTAATAGGAGATGGTATGGGGCCAGCTTACAATACAGCTTATCGTTACCTACAAGACGACCCATCTACACCATATATGGAAAACACAGCATTCGATGAACATTTTGTCGGTATGCAAAAAACTTATTCATGGGATCATGAAGAAAGTATTACAGACTCGGCTGCAGCAGCTACATCACTTTCTTCAGGAATTAAAACATACAACGGGGCTATTGCAGTAGATATGGAAACACAAGAAGTTCCAACTGCCCTTGAATTAGCCAAGAAACAAGGTAAAGCAACTGGACTTGTTTCCACTTCACAAATCAACCATGCAACACCCGCTTCATTCGGAGCCCATGATGAATCACGTCATGATTATGACCAAATTGCCGGTGATTATTATGACGAACTCATTAATGGAGAACACAAAATTGATGTCATGCTTGGTGGCGGTACCGATTACTTTGTTCGAGATGATCGCAACCTTGCAGAAGAATTCGAACAAGATGGATATAGTTATGTAACGTCTAAAGAAGAGCTGCAAAAAAACCAAAATAATCAACTACTTGGTTTATTTGCCCCAGTCGGCTTAGAATACGCTATTGATCGACCAGACTCCCAGCCTTCACTAGAAGAAATGACCAGCGCCGCTCTTGATCGACTAAGCAAAGACAAAGATGGATTCTTTTTAATGGTTGAAGGTAGTGAGATTGATTGGGCAGGACATGACAATGATATTGTAGCAGCTATGAGCGAAATGAAAGATTTTGAAAAAGCTTATAAAGCAGCGATTGAATTTGCGAAGAAAGATAAACACACACTTGTTGTGACCACTGCCGATCATTCAACTGGTGGCCTAACTATGGGAATAGATGGTGAATATAAATTTGACCCAACAGCTATTACAAAAGCTGAACACACCCCTGACTACATGGCTGAGCAAATTGCAGATGGTAAAGAAGTTAAAGACGTTCTAACAGAAAATATAAATTTTGAACTAACGTCTAAAGAATTAACATCTGTACAAGAAGCTGCTAAGTCAGAAGATGGCACTGAAATTGATAACGCTATTGAAGAGATTTTTAATAAACGCACAGGAACAGGATGGACTACCGGCGGGCATGATGGCGTAGACGTTAACGTATACGCATATGGACCTCAATCTGAGTTGTTTAATGGACTTCATGACAACCATGAACTTGGAAAAATTATGATGGAATTGATGTCAGGTAAAAGAGTTAAATAAACCAAAACAGTGCCACCTTAAAGTGCTATATGCCTTTAAGGTGGTTTTTATATTTTTACGCACCTATAAAATACCCAAACGCAAGGTACAAAATAGCAGCAATTCCAACTCCTATCGAGACTATTTTAAGCTTGTAGCGAGCATAATCTATAAGCGGCACATTCATAATAGATGCCGTCGTGATCGTCGTATCTCCAAGTGGGGACGTCATAGCACCAAATGTCCCGCTCGCAAACACGGCTCCAACTGTCATTGGAAGGGAAGCACCAGTTGATGCGGCAAGGGCGACACCAAGTGGCATAAAGATTCCCCACGTTCCGAATGATGACCCGATAAAATAACTCACAACAGAACCAACTAAGAATACAATCGCCGGAATTGTGAAGGCTGGTAAAAATGACCCTAATGTCGCACCTATAAATTTAGAAAAGCCAAGATCCTCTGCAACGAGAGACAGTGCCCATACTAAAATCAGTAGTATTATTGGTTCCATTAACTGATTTCCGCCATCGTAAAAGTGATACAACGTTTCATCCAGCTTTTGTTTTCTGATCATGTAAAAAATAAATGTAAATATTAACGTGATAAACACAGCTAGTAATATAATAAAGGTTGCATCCGCTTCTGCAAAAGCGTCAAATATACTTTCGGCACCTTTCTCCATCCCATCCTGCCATAACAAAAATAACGTTAACCCAAGCAGTAAAAATAACGGGACAATTAAGTTCCAAGGCTGAGCTTTAACAGTAGATAGCTCTTTCTTAATTCCTTTTCTATGGTATTTTTCCTTTTGTTTGGAATGTTGACTTTTGTCTTTTTTCTTAGGCTTCGACCAAAATGTCCAAATCAACCCGATGATTAACATTACAATCGCCAAAAAGTTATAAGGAATACTGGATAGAAATACTTCATAAGCATCTGCTTCTAAATTATGTTTCTGGATTCCGCCTTCAATAATCGAAACCATAAATCCTACAAATGCCGTTGCAGCTGGTAATAACACAATGACTGAACTAGTCGAGATATCCATTGTAAAACCGACTTTCCAGCTGGACATATTAACTTTTTTAAGTAGCGATTTAACTACTGGTCCAATCATCATGATTCGAAACATTGGCATCATAAAAGTGAAAGGTAAGGTTAGCCAAATGGCTGATAAAAGCCCCCGTTCAGAACCAATTTTCTCACTTGCCCACTCAGAAAACCCTTTAACCCCACCAGAAATTTGCATCATGCCAATTAAACCACCAAATAAATATAGAAAAGCAATGATATTAATATTCCCAGGGTCAGCAATCGTTTCAACCACATAAGTAACCGATTCTTTAGCACCATTTAAAATACTAAAATCAACTAAATATGCCCCAACCACTAACCCTAACACGAGCCCAGGAAGAATCTTTTTTAACGTAATGGATAAAACGATCACAATGACAAACGGAATTAATGAAAGCCACGTCTGTTCCATTAAACTCACTCCTATAAATCCTATTGTTACCACTTCACCGACGTATCATTTATAAAAAAATATATACAATGTAAATATATGATAAAGTTAAGGTGATGTATTTCAAATACAGGGGGAATCGCACATGGATAGTAATTCTGTCGATCAGATTGTGAAAGATATAGAATTCATAAAAAAACAACTCAATGAAAAGATGGTAACCAAACTTGGATTAGATCAATACATAAGAATTGCTAAACGATTAGATGACCATGCTAATGAGTGTGAAGAATGTGTTAATTTCTTAGAGGATTTAGAGCGCCACTTCAGAGATTTACAACATAGAATCAACGATCTAAATAAAGAAGATTATCAACGTCATCACAAACAAACGAATAACATAAAAAATCACTTACAAAAAAAGCACGGGCTAGTACCTGAGAATCATTATATGACGTTATATATGTCAGTCGGGATTAGTCTTGGTGTTGCCTTAGGTATGCTTCTTTTTGACAACTTGGCTTTAGGAATTCCCATAGGAATGACACTTGGCATTGCGATTGGTAGTGGAATGGATTCAGATGCAAAAAAGAAAGGAAAAATGATATAATCTTATTGCTTACTAGAACATAAAGGAGCGTCATAATAGATGAAATTAAAATTTTTATTAACTACTATATTGGTTTCAGTCATTTTAACTGGATGCGGGCAAAGTGAAGAAGCATCATCAGGAGATGTTGATATAAAGGAACTCGTGAATGATTATAGCACTGATGAAATAACAGAAGGTTCTGCTTCCATCACGTCAGAAAAACTCATTATTCAAGATCAGGATGGACAAGAAAAAATTTATGACTTACCAGAAGACGAGTTTTTTGTCTCTATTGCCCCATTTGTAAACCAAACACATCCATGTACCAACCATAGCTTAACTGGCTGTCAAGGTGAGATGGTTGAAGAGACATTTGATGTTTATATCGAGAATCAAGATGGTGAAGTCATTGTTGATAAAGAAATGAAGACATTTAAAAATGGCTTCTTTGATTTATGGCTTCCGCGGGAACAAACATATAACGTAACAGTAAAGCACGATGGAAAGATCGCCGAGCAAAAAATTTCTACGTATGAGCCAGATGGAACTTGTATTACCACAATGCGATTATCCTAAGATGTTTTAAAAACCCTTCAAATTCATTTTGAAGGGTTTTTTGTTTATCGTTCTTGATCAAAGTCATCTGGATTTAATTCATCTGTTATATCATCTTGTATTCGGCCGTTATTAAGCTTTTCCTCTTTTTGATCAAAATCATCTGGATTAAGTTCGTCTGTTATTTTATTTTTATTCAGGCGGCTATGTTGGTTGTTTTGACTTCGTTGATCTTTACGGTCCATGTTGTTCACTCCTCTAATTTTATATGTTTAGTTTGAGGAGTGGAAAAACAATTATACACCCTTAATTACAACCATTCTCCTTAGTTATATCATTTGACAATTGGATAATCTTTTAGGATCTGAGTTCGTCGGAACGTCCGGCTGCCAAGCGGGGCCACTGAGCAGTTGGACGACCGTTCTGTTGAAACTGACCACCTTTGGAGCCCCAATGCTGCGGCCAACCCTCTGGCGAATCTTCCCAGAACTCTTGCCTACCGTAAACAGTCAAATCCAATAATCCGTACGAAGGTGACATCAGCTCATTGCCACGCCCGGTTGTCCAGTAGGTCTCGTAGACCCTCTCACCGTCACGGAGATAACAGACTAAGATACCGAAATGCCTGTCCACGATTAACCGATCTACTGATTCCTGCGGCACCGAATACCAGGGTATCGTCCAGCCCATAAAGTTGCGATATTTCTAACTCTCCTCGAATGGTCCCTCACAGAAAGTGGCATAGCTTACGTCCCTTGAATGCAGATAGGATAGCTCATTAATGTGAGTCGTGGAAAATGTGCAGCCCTCGCACTGCTCAGATGCGGGTTTGCCTGTGTGCCACATGTGGAAGTAAACAATTAACTGGCTGCGACCTTCAAACGCATCCAGCAAAGTAGCTGGGCTATCTGGTCCGATTAGTGGGGTGGTCGAATCCACCTCCACCATAGGCAACCGTCGACGGGCTGCCGCAATTGCGTCACCTTCACGAGTATGCGCCTTCTCTCGGATTCGCAACTCATTCAGTTCATTTTGCCAAGTGGATCGAGCGACCACTTTAGGCAAAGCAGAATTGCTAAAATAATCATTCATATAACTACCTCCTATTTTAAAGCTTTTTTCTATAGAATCGGCAGTAACTACTTGTTGTAAAGAAATTTACCTCATCAATCTGCTGTTTAAAACCATTAACATAAATCTCAATTGTTGCTCCCTCTTGTAGGAAGATACTTTTCCATTTAATGAAATAATTCAATTCCACAATATCACGTCGAGTTATTTAATAAGTATCTTTACACTCTTTATGTACACAAAATACCTTATAAGGAATATTCTTATCAAGGAATATTTAGAATTTTCAGTATAAATTGTTTCTTAAGGAGATTTTAATCCATTAACTCCTATAAAAAGTATTTTATGTGAATATAAAAAGCTGAGGCTAAATAACCTCAGCTTTAAACTTTATCATTATTCCACTGTTACAGATTTTGCTAGATTCCTCGGCTTATCAACGTCACAGTCACGATGAAGGGCTGCGTAGTAAGAAATTAGTTGTAATGGTAATACGGACACTAATGGTGTAAATAGGTTATGAACTGTTGGAATGACGAATGCGTCACCTTCACGATCTAGTCCTTCTAAACTAATGATACAGTCATTAGCTCCACGCGTTACAACTTCTTGTACGTTGCTTCGGATTGAGCTGTTAACGTGTTCTTGTGTTGCTAGGGCAATTACAGGGGTACCATCTTCGATTAACGCGATTGTACCGTGCTTAAGCTCTCCGCCCGCAAATCCTTCAGCTTGGATATATGAAATTTCTTTTAGTTTTAAAGCACCTTCTAATCCAACGTAGTAATCAAGTCCGCGTCCGATAAAGAAGCAATTACGTGTTGTTGAAAGGTAATCTCGAGCGATTTGATCGAAAACTTCCTTTTGGTCACATAGAGCTTCCATGGCACTTGAAACGATTCCTAATTCTTTCATTGGATCAAAATCTAATGTTAAGCCTTTAGCACGAGCTGTATCTACAGCTAAGATCGCTAATACGGCCATTTGTGCTGTGTAAGCTTTTGTTGATGCAACGGCAATTTCAGGTCCTGCATGTAGATGCATCGTATAATTTGCTTCACGAGAAAGGGTTGATCCCGGCACGTTTGTAATCGTAAGTGCTGGGTGTCCTAATTTATTGGTTTCCACTAATACTGAACGTAAGTCCGCTGTTTCACCACTTTGTGAGATGAACACAAATAACGGCTTTTCAGATAGAAGTGGGAAGTTATATGAGAACTCACTTGCAACGTGTACTTCAGTTGGTACTTCTGCAATTTTCTCTAAAAATTCTTTTCCGATTAAGCCAGCGTGATAACTTGTGCCAGCTGCGATAATATATACACGATCGCACTCGCTCATGGCTTTACGAATATCTTCATCTAGCTTAATATCGTCATTTTCATCCTGATATTCTTGAATGATTTTACGCATGACGAACGGCTGCTCATCGATTTCTTTCAACATGAAGTGAGGGTAAGTGCCCTTTTCAATGTCACTTGCATCAATTTCTGCTGTAAATGGTTCACGTTTAACTGGTGTGCCATCTAATTTCTGAAGTTCTACGCTGTCTTGTTTAACAATGACCACTTCTTCATCCATTAGCTCAACGAATTGATCGGTTACTTGTAACATTGCCATAGAGTCACTAGCGACAACGTTAAAGTTTTCACCTAAGCCAACTAATAATGGGCTTTTGTTTTTCGCAACATACACTTCATCTGGATTTTCTGAATCTAATACCGCTAATGCATATGAGCCATGTAATAGGCTAACTGTTTTACGGAATGCTTCAAGCGTATTACCTAGTTCTTGTGCGAACTTCTCAACTAACTGAACAATAACCTCAGTATCTGTCTCACTAACAAAGTTCACACCTTCAAGATACTCACTTTTAAGTTCTTGGTAGTTTTCAATCACACCATTGTGAACTAAAGTGAATCTGCCAGATGTACTTTGGTGAGGGTGAGCGTTCGTCTCGCTTGGCTCACCATGAGTTGCCCAACGTGTATGACCTATTCCAGTTGTGGCCTTAACATTCTCATCCACAGCATCGCGTAAGGTCGCAATACGTCCTTTTACTTTAAATACGTTCATGTCTTGATCTGAACGTACCGCAATACCTGCTGAGTCATAGCCACGGTATTCTAATTTTTCAAGTCCTTTTAAAAGAATTTCTTTTGCGTCTTTGTTACCAATATATCCTACAATTCCACACATGTCGTGTTACCTCCTATGGAAAGAGGCAAACAAACTCCTGATGTCAGGGGCATTCGTTTGCCCCTTTCTCGTATTCTGTATTTTTAGGTCATCTTATTTTAGTTGGTTGTGCATAGAGTTACCTCTATGTTTTCAACTAAAACACACAGCTGAGATGACGTGCAGCTGGAAGGCACCCGCCGATGATTCGATGAAACCTTCTCCTCGTCAACTATTTCTAGTTAAACCGTCCATAGAAATAGTCCTGGCGCTTTAATATTAAGTTTTCCGACTACGCTCCTTTCCATTCCCGAATAACGTGCATTTTAAACAGCACAACTCATATTTTACTTTAAATTCAAGCGATTGGTCAATTACATTTTATTAACAAAAAAGCATAGGGCACTATAACACCCTATGCCTCTTCTATAAGTATGCAATTTACATTCCTAATTGTTCCTCAATGACTTTAACAACTTGTTTCACATATTTATCGCAGTCATCTTTAGTTGGCGCTTCAACCATGACGCGTACAACTGGCTCTGTACCAGAAGGGCGTACAAGTACACGGCCTTTATCGCCTAATTCTTGCTCAACGCGATCAATTTCTTGCTTAACTTTTTCGTTATCAGTAACACCATGTTTGTCAGTTACACGAACGTTCTTTAGTTCTTGAGGGAATTTCGTCATACCCTCAGCTAATTCAGATAAAGGTTTGCCAGTTTCTTGCATAACATTTACGAGTTGTAACGCTGATAACATCCCGTCACCCGTTGTATTGTGATCTAAAAAGATAAGGTGTCCTGATTGTTCGCCACCTAAATTGAAATCATTCTTACGCATCTCTTCCATGACATAACGGTCTCCAACTTTAGTCTTTGCTGTTGAAATACCTAATTCATCAAATGCACGGTATAACCCGATGTTACTCATGACTGTTGTTACGACTGTATCTTGCTTCAGCCGGCCCTGACTTTTATAATAGCTTCCGCAAATGTACATAATTTTATCGCCATCTACAATATTTCCTTTCTCATCTACGGCAATAAGACGGTCTCCATCACCATCAAAAGCTAACCCTAGGTCTGCACCTTGCTCAATCACGGTTTCACGCAGTTTTTCAGGATTAGTTGATCCATATCCATCGTTAATATTAAGACCATCTGGGGATGCTCCAATAGCCATTATGTCCGCTTCAAGGTCCGCAAATAAATGGGATGCGAGTGGTGATGTTGCACCATGAGCACAGTCTAACACAATTTTGACCCCATCAAAGTCAGTATCAACCGTTTGTTTTAAGTGTTGTAAGTATTTCTGGCCACCTTCATAGTAGTCCATCACTTGTCCAATGTCTCCGCCAACTGGACGAGGAAGATTATCTTCACCATCCAATAAGGCTTCAATTTCATCTTCTTGCGCATCTAATAACTTAAACCCATCAGATCCAAAAAATTTGATTCCATTATCTTCAACTGGATTATGTGAAGCTGAAATCATGACGCCAGCTTGAGCACCTGAGGCCTTTGTTAAATAAGCAACTCCTGGAGTTGAGATGACACCTAATCGCATCACTTCGACCCCAACAGATAGAATACCTGCGATTAATGCGCCTTCTAGCATCTCTCCTGAAATACGAGTGTCTCGACCAACTAGAATTCTTGGCTTTTCTGTTGCATTTTTTGTTAAAACATAACCGCCAAAACGGCCTAGTTTATAAGCTAATTCTGGTGTTAGGTCTTTGTTTGCTATGCCGCGAACACCGTCTGTACCGAAATATTTACCCATATTATTTCGCTCCTTTATTCTCTTCCATATTTCTAATCTATTTATTCTACTCGGACTCTAACCCGTTCTGTTTCTGTTTTGTAGCGTATACCGTCTGGCGCTTCAATGTTTATATCTTTATAGACTTCACCTTCTATGGTTTCCGATACGTCTATCCACACGCGGACATCTTCTTTACTTAACTCTTCTAAATCAGATGCCTTACCAATGAAAGTCACGTCAATTAAAGGCTCTTCAGGTTCCACAAAGGTAATGTCTTTACCTTCTGCTAAGTTTTCGACTTCAATATCTAATTCGGTTAACTCTCGTTCCTCAGCATTTTCTACAACTACCTCAACTTCAATTGTTTCAGGTTCTACTTTTCTAACCCCATTTGGTGTTTCTAATTGATGTTCAATCGTAGTCGTTTCACTAATTTCTGATAAATCTACCATAATTGGATCAATTTGGTCAATTCCATCTAGAGCTTCATTAGACCCATACATTGTCGCTGTAACTGGAGTTACCTTTATATTTTCCAAAACGAGGTTCTCACTTAATTTACCAGTTGTTTCAGTCTCAATTGGTAGACGCTTGTCCGCCATAGATACATCCGCTTCAACGTTAACCGTCGACGGATTAATATAGACATTGAGTTCATTACCTTGAGAGTCATATACTTTAACTGGTATATTATTAGCATTTCCATCCTCTGTTAGGTCTTCAAAATTAACAATCGCTTTAACTATGCCAATTTTTTCAATCTCTGACTTGGGTCCTGAAACTTCAACTTCTTTAGGGTCAATGGTTGGTTCAGACGCAAAGACTTCAGATAGGTCAGTACCATTTCTTCCTACGAATTCTAACTCTACTTGCTGTTTAATACTAGAACGCTCTTCTATGGTGACCTCAACCGTCTGAGGTTGAATGACAACGTTTAACTGGCTGGATAACCCATTATGTTGAACATCCACTTCATGAGTGCCTGGTTTTAAACCATTTAAATCAATAAACACATCAAAGTTACGCTGCCTTACAGCTTGCGTCACTACGCCGACTGGACCTTCAATGGACACTTCCACTGTATCGGGCACACCACGCACGACATGACGACCTTCATCTAACTCAACTTGTAATGCAACATTCTCCATTGTTTCAGCTTCTGTCGTCCCTTGAGGAAAGAAAAATGATTCTTGTGACTGTGAAGCATTTTCATCTATTGAAACTGTCAAGTACAGTAAGAGGGCTAGAAACAATGACACAATCCGTGTGAACCATGGGCTTTTAATCCATTTATCCATTCGTTCTTCCCCTCCAGTTCCACGATTTGCTACTTTCTTGATTGGCTTGTAATTCTTTAGTTAGCATCTTCCTCAAATCTTCTTCTTCTAATTTTCGATGAAGCTCACCATTTTTCGTAGCTGAGATCATACCTGTCTCTTCTGACACCACAAGCGTCAGCGCATCTGTTACCTCACTAACTCCCATTGCTGCACGGTGTCTAGTTCCAAGTTCCTTCGAGATAAAAGGACTTTCACTTAACGGAAGATAACAAGCTGCAGCTACAATCTCATCATCTTTAATAATGACAGCCCCGTCATGCAATGGTGCATTAGGCATAAATATATTCGTTAATAACTCACTCGTTAACTTACCATTTACATTGATACCCGTTTCTACATATTCACTCATACCTGTTTCTCGCTCTATTGTTATTAAAGCACCAATCCGGCGCTTACTCATATACTTACAAGAACTAACGATTGCTTCAATTGTGTCATGAATCGCTTTTTCCTGTGAATGAGAATGACGAGAGAAGATACTGCCACGCCCTAATTGTTCCAAAGCACGACGAATTTCAGGCTGGAAAAGGATAATCACTGCGAGGAAACCCCAGTCAATCGCTTGAACGACTAACCACTGGACAGTTGTTAACCCTAGAATATTACTAATAAACCAAATACCTAAGACAACAAAGATTCCTTTTAGTAATTGGACAGCCTTAGTGCCACGAATTAACGTAAATAATTTATATATAACGAACCATACGACCGCAATGTCGAGTACGATTCCGAGGATATGTAAAAGGTCAAACTCTTCCCACACAGGCCACACACCCTTATGACTTTATTTCTATCTTTACTACATTATATGCCACCTTAATTATAGCATAAATTGTTTTTCCTATAATCGCAAAAATAAAACGTCTAGCAACTAAATGCTAAACGTTAAGGACTAACAAATGATAAAAAGCTCTTAAATTCATTTTCCGCTCGATGATACATCCAGGCAAAGTATTGATCAATTTCAACTACTTTACCCTCTACATGATGTGATATATTCGCAACTTGATAATTATGATTGTTACTTGATTCGACAATTTGACTGTTAACAAGGGTTAGGTTGCCTTTAATTTTACCCATCAAAACAACCTCTGCATTCCGAACGATAAAATCACCTTCAATGATTTGATCTTCAGGAATAATCACACGGTCCCCCTCTGTGATCACACCCTCATGCTTAGATAAAGATAATTGCTGGTTTGAGTGAAAACTGCTAACTGTCGACGTAAACACCATGATAAAGAATACAACAGCAGCTGAGATTAGTGGATGCTCTTTAATAGTCTTCGAGAATTTCTTAGTTTTTGTATCTTCAGGTAAACGGCTCATAATATTAGTTTTTAAGTCACCAGGGGCCTCTACTTCTTGTACTTCAGAAAGTTTCTGGTCTACTTTTTTAATATCTTGATAATGAACCTGACATTCTTTACATTCCATCAAGTGATGTTTTAAACAATTTTCTTCATCATGACTTAACTCATGATTTAATAATCGATGTAACTCTTCCTCGAAAATGTGGTTACACGCCATCTTCAATCAGCTCCTAATGGTCTTAACAAGACTTTTTCTTAAAGCCTCTCTCCCTCTGTGAAGGTGGGTTTTTACAGTCCCCACGGGTAAATCTAATGTTTCCGCTATCTCTTCTAATGACAATTCCCTTACGTATTTTAGCACAATCACAGCTCTGTACTTAACAGGTAGCTCAAGTATAGCTTCTTGAATCGTATCATTTAGTTCTTGAGCCTCAACACTCTCATCAGGAGTCGGACCCTCATGGTTGATTTGATCTAGATATGTATTACTGTGATCATCATTTATTGGTTGATCCAATATGTGCAAGGGCTTTTTCTTTCTCATCCAATCAATGCTTAAGTTTGTCGCAATTCGGTACAACCAAGGTGCAAACTTGTTCTTTTGTTTAAAAGATTGGATACTTGTATATGCTCGAACAAACGTTTCTTGTGTGATTTCTTGTGCATCATGATGATTCCCTAACATGCGATAACAATGCTGGTAGATTCCATGTTGATACTGATCAATAATATCACCAAACGCTTCGTGATTACCCTTTTTAACTTGTTTGATTAACTGCGCTAACCTAAATTCCATATTTGTCCCCCGCAAAAAATGCGGTCATGCTTTAATACGTCTTAAAAACAATAAGGTTTCATTTTATATGTAAAAAATTCGCATGACCCTAATCCCTTTCATTACATTATACCTAAAATTTACAAAAATTAAATTTTAATTCAAAATTTTGTTAGAAAAAAGAAAACCAAAGCACGCAACTAGGTGCTTTGGCTACTCAAAGATATTTATAAATATTTTTCTCCAAATAAAGTTGTTAGCATGTCCACTGCAACCTCTGCCGTTTTATTCTGATTGTCTAATAGTGGATTAACTTCAACGACTTCAACGGATGTTAATAGATCTGATTCGTGCAATAACTGCATGGCATATCTCGTTTCTCTATAAGAAGGACCACCTTCAACTGGTGTTCCAGTTCCCGGTGTATGGGCTGGGTCAATCCCATCGACATCTAGGCTTAAATGCACACCATCCGTTTGTTCTTCTAAATATTCAATCGAATTCTTCATAACGTAATCCATACCAAGACGATCAATATCGTGCATCGTAAAGACTTTAATACCGTTTTCGCGAATGATTTCTTTCTCACCTTCATCGATTGAGCGGGCGCCAATAATAACGACATTTTTAGGATCTACTTTTGGCCCCTTACCACCTAGATTGATAAGACGGTCATGACCAATACCGATACTTGCAGCAAGTGACATTCCATGAATATTACCTGATGGAGAAATTTGACCTGTGTTTAAATCTGGGTGAGCATCATACCAAATGACTCCCATGTTTTGATAGTGATGATGAAGGCCAGCAATTGTACCAATAGCAATACTGTGGTCTCCACCTAATATTAATGGAAAATCGCCTTTACTTTTAATTTCTTTTACTTTTTCAGCTATATTTTCATTCCCTTGTGAAACCTCATTTAAGTTTTTTAAACTAGTCTCAGGATCTATTTGATTTGTACCTGTCATAGGTACAGAAACATTGCCATAGTCATTTATAGTTATTTTAAGATTCTTTAGACGTTCCACTAAGTCTGCATGTCTAATAGCATCCGGACCAAGATCTACCCCCATATTTGGTTGTGCTATAGTTATTGGAGCCCCAATAATTCCAAGTTTCTGATTCATACGCATTTACCCCCTCTTATCTGTCAACATTTTATCCATAACTATAGGATGGTTCAACTGGACAAAATCATGAATAAATATGCAGTATTGGCAGCGCTTACAGAGATGGTCTATTTCTCCCTAAATTAAAGGTTCTAAGTCAAATGTTGGGGTGAGCATACGCTCACTCCTAATTATGTGACTCGAACTTTTATATTTTTATATTGATGATGTAATAATATCTTCAATCTAAAG
>NZ_JBHUMZ010000026.1:0-501 GCF_042685285.1 Piscibacillus salipiscarius
AAGAAGTTCATTTTCACGTTCTAATTGTTCCTCACGAGACATTGCCTTTTCTTGCTTTGATTGTTTCGTCTTTCTTTTTCCAGACATAGGAGGCCGTCCTTTCGGTTTTTCTTTGAGCCCTTCTATTCCTTCATTAGAAAAAGTCTTTAACCAGATGGCAATTAGAGAAGGATTGTTTAATTTAAATTCTATTGCTGTCTCTTTATAAGAAGCGCCCGTTTGTCTTATAAAGTTTAATACATCTAACTTAAATTGAACAGGGTAAACGGTTGTAGAACGCTTTCGACGCAATCCATCTTCACCTAGTGCTTTGTAGGCATCTACCCACTTTCTAATTTGCCCCTTACCCGGAACTTCATATTTTTTAGCCAACAAACCATAGCCCAACGGGCCTTCTAAATATTCTTTCACAATTTTTAACTTAAAATCGTTACTATATTTCGCCATACAAAACACCCCAAAAGTTAAATTTTTCACTCTAACTTTTGGGGTGCAGTACCA
>NZ_JBHUMZ010000027.1:0-579 GCF_042685285.1 Piscibacillus salipiscarius
AGTTAAAATAAAGAAATCCTTAACAAAAAGAACTTATCGTGAGAAGGTTATTGCATCTGGTGGAAAAGATCCCATGAGGTGCTCTTGTTGTGATAACTTTTATGAATATATGGGTGAAGTATGTCTTGAGGATGGTAGGCTTGAAATCAAAGTATCGTTAAGTCGAGAAGCAACTAACTATATGGAGAGGGTGATTAGACATCTCACGCAAGAAGAAGAAAAAAGGAACAGATCATTTGAAGAAAAAGAAAAAGTCAGTTGACTTCATTTGTGAAAGTTGTGGTATGGAGGAATATATTCCCTATCAAGTGGTCAGAGATTTTGATTTGATGGATCCAGGGGATCCATCTGAACCGCCTCGCTTTAGTTGTGAGCAATGTAATGGAGAAATGTATCCTGTTGAATATATTGATGTTAGAGGTAAAACGCATACATTCAAAGGTAAGCACTAACCCAAAAGAGGACCGGACGTGGTTTGAACTGACCCAGGGAAATGAGACAAGAAAAAACACCTATGCTGCCACGGTCCTGTATTCAACAGGGCTGTGGCAATTTAATTTTGAAAAAGGTCGTATATAA
>NZ_JBHUMZ010000028.1:0-609 GCF_042685285.1 Piscibacillus salipiscarius
ATAATCCCAATTATAAAAATTAAAGAGGTCGTTCTTAAACTTCCTTGTTTTCTCTTTTCGATATTGGTTATATGTAATGAGTGGTGTGCGATGACGGTTTTCAATCACATCAGCGTAATTTTGTTCACTACCATAGCCTGCATCCGCCACAATGTATTTAGGTAAACTAAAGAAATGATCTTCAATATGGTCTAGAAAAGGCAGAAAGGTTCGTGTATCCGTAGGATTAGGGAATACATCATACGCAAGCGCAAATTGACCTTCTGTCGCAAGCTGAATATTATAACCTGGTTTAAGTTGTCCATTTTTCATGTAGTCATCTTTCATCCGCATAAAAGTCGCATCATGGTCAGTTTTAGAATAACTATTACGTTCACCAAATATCTTCATATCTTTTCGGTACTTTTTCTTGCGTTCAACGAAGTCCTTGAATTGTTTAAGGTATTGCTTAGGTTGCCTACGTTGGGACCGAAGTTGTTTTCGTTCCGAACCCTGATCACTCTCATTAATTTGTTGAGTGTATTCATTTACTTGATCATTTAACTGTTTCACAATGGTTTGAAGTTCTTCAGTCGAAAGTTCATCTGAACTTTCACGTTCAATGCCAGG
>NZ_JBHUMZ010000029.1:0-694 GCF_042685285.1 Piscibacillus salipiscarius
TTTGTCTTTAATGTATTGACCCATTGTCTATGTTGGTAATGCCAACCTTGATCAGAATGTATGGTCGTTCGATACTCAGCTTCATTAGTGATTATCTCTATTGCCTGATTAAGCGGTTGAAGTACAAAGTCTAGTGTTGGTTTCCTAGACATACCGTAAGAGATGATTTCGCCATTATATAAATCTAAAATTGGACTCAAATAAAGTTTCTCACTTCCCGCACACTTAAATTCAGTAACGTCTGTAACTAGCTTTTGTAGAGGTATAGAAGTGTTAAATCTACGATTTAAACGGTTTTTCGCTACCTTACCGACTGTTCCTTTATAAGATTTGTAACGAGATTTACGTGTGAACTTTTCACACTTTAATCCGAGCTCTCTCATGATTCGTTGTACTTTCTTATGATTTATTTGATAGCCTTTCGCCCTTAATTCTAAATGTATACGACGATACCCGTATCTCTCTCCATGTTTTTGAAACAATTCACTAATGATTTTTTTCAGATCCTTATCAGGATCTTCCTTCTTCAATTGATGAATGTGATAATGATAAGTTGCTTCTGGTATGCCTACTACTACTAACACATCTCTTAATTTGAACCCTTCTTCTTTGAGTTCGAATGCCAAGACTGTTTGTGCTTTTCGAGGTAGGCATTCGGGTTCTCCTGAAAAGCTTTTAACTTTTTTAAATATGC
>NZ_JBHUMZ010000030.1:0-722 GCF_042685285.1 Piscibacillus salipiscarius
ATTAAACGGTTGACGGTCATTAAAAAAGCCTCTTTAGGGGCATGTTGGTAATGTGCCCTTATAGGGCGAAACTAAAACCGCCCGTTCTACGGGCGGATATTTACTTTAAGTAAAATAGTCTTACTCTCCAGTCCTAACCAGAGCAGCAATGCAGGGATGATAGAAGTAAGTACAGGAACATTAATTCCATCCCATCCAAGTATGTATAGAAATGGTAACTTATAAACAATGACTAAATAATCTAGAACGGATTGGTATTCATTTTGAAGCTGATTGTTAATGATCATTAATAACGAATTAAATATAAAAACACCTATTACAGATAATAGATTTTTATACCAAGAATGGTAATTGGTTAAAAACATGCCTAAAAGATAATGGGAAAAAATCATTATAATAACTGTAATGAATACAATGTCATTCCGTTCAGTGTTCCAAGCCGAACCAATCATTCCTGTCCCTATAAGGACTAAACAAGTATGAAAAATCATTGGCTTTACATTGAATTTTAGTATTTGAATAATAGCAAAACACCTCACAATCTATTAATTGTCAATAATATTTGAATAGTATCAAACAGACAAGTATTATGTGAATAGTGGGGTGTTTTTTATTTAAAAGGCTCTGTTAAAGTTTGTTGTTGATAATTGCCAAAATCGAACAAATGTTCTATAATAGAGTCATCAAATATGAGTTGGTGATGACTGTGAGAGCAACCGATA
>NZ_JBHUMZ010000031.1:0-737 GCF_042685285.1 Piscibacillus salipiscarius
CCGTGGGATACCACCCTGGCTGTACGGACATTCTAACCCAGGGCCGTGATCCGGTCCGGAGACAGTGTCAGGTGGGCAGTTTGACTGGGGCGGTCGCCTCCCAAAAGGTAACGGAGGCGCCCAAAGGTTCCCTCAGAATGGTTGGAAATCATTCGCAGAGTGTAAAGGCAGAAGGGAGCTTGACTGCGAGACCTACAAGTCGAGCAGGGACGAAAGTCGGGCTTAGTGATCCGGCGGTTCCGCATGGAAGGGCCGTCGCTCAACGGATAAAAGCTACCCCGGGGATAACAGGCTTATCTCCCCCAAGAGTCCACATCGACGGGGAGGTTTGGCACCTCGATGTCGGCTCATCGCATCCTGGGGCTGTAGTCGGTCCCAAGGGTTGGGCTGTTCGCCCATTAAAGCGGTACGCGAGCTGGGTTCAGAACGTCGTGAGACAGTTCGGTCCCTATCCGTCGTGGGCGTTGGAAATCTGAGAGGCGCTGTCCTTAGTACGAGAGGACCGGGATGGACACACCGCTGGTGTACCAGTTGTTCCGCCAGGAGCACCGCTGGGTAGCTACGTGTGGCAGGGATAAGTGCTGAAAGCATCTAAGCATGAAGCCCCCCTCAAGATGAGATTTCCCATTGCTTCGAGCAAGTAAGATCCCTCAGAGACGATGAGGTTGATAGGTCCGAGGTGGACGCGTGGTGACACGTGGAGCTGACGGATACTAATCGATCGAGGACTTAACTTC
>NZ_JBHUMZ010000032.1:0-1007 GCF_042685285.1 Piscibacillus salipiscarius
AATAGAGTGACCCAATAATATGAGACAGGAAAAAACACCCCCTATGTCGTATGTAAAAGTATTCGACAATTTAGGAGGTGTTTTTCTTTATGGGTAAAAATCGATTTTATCCTGAAGAGGTAAAACAAGAAGTGATTCGTCTGAAGTTATCTGGTGAGTGGACTAATCGTGAGATTATGAAAAGGTTTGGAATAAAAAGTAAAAGTCAAATCAAAACCTGGATGAGGTGGTACCGTAATGGTGAAAATCACAGACTGGCTCAACCGATTGGAAAACAATATACCTTCGGCAAAGGTCCAGATGATGATAGTGAACTAGCGCAATTAAAAAGAAAGGTCACTTATTATGAAATGCGGGACGAGCTAATGGGAAAGTACCAAGAAATCGAAAGGAAGTGGTACCAGACATTTTTGTAGAAGTTGTAGAAGTTTTTAAAGACCGGTTTACGGCGAAAGAAATATGTGAGTGCTTTGAAATACCTCGTTCGACATATTATCGATGGAAAAGAAGTGTGAATCAAAAAATTCCAGAGTTTCATCAACTCGTCATTAATATCTGTAAACAACTTTCACATCGAGTGGGGCACCGAAAAGTTAGAGAAATTTTATGGAAAGATCATCAGATTAAGAAGAACCGAAAGACGGTTCAAAAAGTGATGCAAAAATATGAAATCCAGTGTCGCGTAAAAGTAAAGCGACAAAAATATATTGCAGGAGAAAGTAAAATTATAGTTTCTAACTTATTAAAACAAGATTTTAAAGCTGAGAAACCGAATCAAAAATGGGTAACAGATATAACATACTTACCTTATGGACCAAAGATGTTGTATTTATCAACTATTATGGATTTGTATAATAACGAAGTTATTGCTTACAAGATTAGTGACTCGCAACATGTGGATTTTGTTTTGGAGACGCTACGTGAAGCTTGTAACGGAAGAGAGACTCATGAAGTCAAATTACACAGTGATCAGGGAGCACAATATACATCCTATGCCTTTCAGGCAT
>NZ_JBHUMZ010000033.1:0-1063 GCF_042685285.1 Piscibacillus salipiscarius
TTTTATCGAAAACGACGTTATATTTGTGAGGACCGACAATGCCGTAAGCGATTCTATGAAGACAACTCAGTTGTAGAACGTTATCAGAGACAATCAATTGAGTATAACCAAGCTCTATCTATAGAATTGATTCATGGAAAGAATTTTAAAGATGTAGCGGATCGTTTTATGACTTCTCCTACTACGGTTATGCGCCGTTTCGATCAGATTAGTTCTTCTAAATTAAAAGAAGCAACAGAACTCCCTAAAGTGATTGCTATTGATGAATATAAAGGTGATACGGGTGGAGAGAAGTATCAAACAATCATTGCGGATCCTATTGAAAGAAGGCCTATTGAAATTCTTAAAGATAGGAAAAAAGAGACCTTAAAAGAGTATCTTAGACAACACGGGGATAAAGTTGAAGTAGTTGTTATGGATATGAGTCAATCTTTTAAAGCAGCTGTTGATCAAGCACTGGGTGGTCCCATTATCGTTGCTGATCGATTTCATTTTTGTCGCTATATTTATTGGGCACTCGAAAAGGTAAGAAGAAAAGTTCAAAACGAATTTGATGACTATGATCGTAAGAAGTGTAAAAGGATGAGGCATGTCTTTTATAAACACAATGAAAATTTAACAGATAAGCAACGATGGTATTTGGAGCATTATCTTAGAAAATCTAACTATTTAAGAAAAGCCTATCAATTGAAAGAAGCATACCGATTGTGGTTTGAAATAGCGAAGGCCAGCGGCCCTACTAATTTGAAATCTATAAAGAAGAGGTTATATCAATATTATGATCTCGTAAAGACATCTGGTGTTATTGAATTTGAAAGGTCGATATCGACCTTTCAAAATTGGCAAAAACAAATCATGAATAGCTTCGCA
The DNA here is from genome assembly GCF_042685285.1 of Piscibacillus salipiscarius. NCBI lineage: Bacteria > Bacillati > Bacillota > Bacilli > Caryophanales > Bacillaceae > Piscibacillus > Piscibacillus salipiscarius. Next base: position 871 of record NZ_JBHUMZ010000033.1, read on the forward strand.
TTTGAATTACATAATGGTTATGTGGAAGGTATTAATAACCAAACTAAAGTTATTAAACGTAATGCTTTTGGATTTAAACGTTTTGATCGCTTTAGATTGAAGATATTATTACATCATCAATATAAAAATATAAAAGTTCGAGTCACATAATTAGGAGTGAGCGTATGCTCACCCCAACATTTGACTTAGAACC
>NZ_JBHUMZ010000034.1:0-1157 GCF_042685285.1 Piscibacillus salipiscarius
AAAAGATAAGAAAGTATAAAAATTGTGCCATAGAACGCTGTTCTGTGGTATTTTTTTAGTATGGATAATATTCTAAGACGCATATTTTTTGATAAACATAATCATTGGGATCGATTCGTTAACAAATATGGGGGACGAGTGCGTCCAATTGTCCTGAAAGAAATAGAGAAATTTCGAGAATGTGGTAACCCTAAAAATGGATTTAAATTATTTGTATGTGAAGGATGCAACGATCCTAAATTAGTACCATATCGGTGTAAAGGACGATTTTGCACAACGTGTTCAGTCGGAGAGAGTGAAGAATGGGGACGTCTTCTTTCAGAAGACACGATTCATACAACCCATCGTCATGTCATTTTTACGATTGATGAAGGTCTGAGAGATGTATTTCTGAAACATCGCCATTTACTCAAGCCTCTAATGGATGCAGCAGCGAATCTTATTAAGTCCTATTTTAAAAAGAAAGGTAAGTTAACCCCCGGTATCATTGCAGGTTTACATACATTCGGTTCTAGAGTTAATTTTAATCCTCATGTTCATATGTTAGTAAGCATGGGAGGTTTGACCAAGAAAGGGAAGTGGAAAACCTTAGACTTTATCCCTTTTCAAATGCTAAGGAAACAGTGGCAAACTGTGGTGTTAAAAGTGATAAGAAAACACTTAACGGAAAGAGAAAAGAAAGTAGTTCAACCACGTTTACAAGCTGCCTATAGCAATAATTCTGAAGGCTTTTATGTCTATGCACCTAAACAACGAGGTAAAATAAATGAACAATTGAGATATATCGGTAGATATATCAGGCGTCCTGCTATAGGTATGAACCGAATCGTGGCATACGATGGACAATTTGTAACATTTAAGTATGAAGATAAAACGGATGGGAAAGAAAAACACGAAACGGTAACTGTAGAAGAGTTTATTATCTTGCTTATTCGACACATACCAGACGAGCAATTTAAAACCATTCGCCATTATGGTTTATATTCCAGAAGATCTAAGAGTATTAGTAAAAAAATCATTAGTATATGGCAAAAAGCAAACAGAAAATGGTTAGTTAAAATAAAGAAATCCTTAACAAAAAGAACTTATCGTGAGAAGGTTATTGCATCTGGTGGAAAAGATCCCATGAGGTGCTCTTGTTGTGATAACTTTTATGA
>NZ_JBHUMZ010000035.1:0-1689 GCF_042685285.1 Piscibacillus salipiscarius
TTGGCTGGTATGACAACATTTCCCGAGGGAGTCTTGCATTTTGACTACGCTAATAACACTCAATATTCGTTTATAGAAAAGCTATATTACTTTTGTCCCAACCTCATTTTATCGGCCACTTTTTCGGATTTATCGGTCGCTTTTTCGAATTAATCTGCCCCTTTCAAATTCATCGCCCATAAAATAATAAAACACCAATCGAATTTCGATTGGTGTATCTATTGAGATTATAGCTTCTGAGCTTCTTGCTCTAAAATGGTTAGCATTTGATCCTTTTCTTCTTCATTTGCATTTTCCCAAATCATTTCGAATAACACACCTAGTCCTGGAAGCATTTTCTCTTCACCACTTTGAATCGCATCAAGAATTGTTGCTTCTAATTCTTCTTCATTATTTCCAGCTATATTACTTCTGATTGCTTTTCTTAAATTTAAATCCACTATGGTCACCTCTTTTTAGATATACATTTTACATGTAGTTTGACCATTTAATACTAAACTATGTATGATGGAATCAAAAACAAAATAGGAGATCTGTCATGATTGAATCTAAACAGAATAAAACCATTAAGGAATGGAAAAAATTACATAAGAAAAAATATCGTGATGAGCAAGGAAAATTCCTCGTTGAAGGTTGGCATTTAATTGAAGAAGTTACGAAAAGTGACTGGCAGGTTGACAAGTTAATTATACATGAATATGAAAAGCTGCCAGAGAAATGGAAACACTACGATTATGTCGAAGTTTCGGCTGAAGTGTTTAATGAGCTCTCTTCTACTGAAACGCCTCAAGGCATTATGGCTGTTGTTAATCAGAAACACGAACAATTTGGTCAGTCATTGAATAAGGTGTTGTTAATAGATGCTGTTCAAGATCCTGGTAATGTAGGTACTATTATACGTAGTGCTTTAGCGTTTAATTTAGATGCCGTTGTATTAGGAAAGGGAACAGTCGATCTCTATCATGAAAAAGTTATTAGAGCAACACAAGGTGCACTCTTTCATCTGCCTGTTTTAAGAGGTGATTTAGACAACTGGATGGGTAAATTAAACGAACTTGACATTCCAATTCTCGGTACTGCTTTAGATGAAAAAGCTAGGCCACTGAATGAAATTGCAACTAAACGATTTGCAGTTCTTGTTGGCAATGAAGGAAAGGGAGTTAGCTCTGATTTGCTTAAACAAGTTGATGATACGATTTATATCACAATTCATAAGGATAGTGAATCATTAAATGTAGGTGTTGCGACAAGTATAGTCCTTTATCATTTGACACATCTAACTTGATAAATAATCAATTTTTATCTATAATACAGTTCATAAACAATTGAATGAACAAAAGCTATGAATGAGCTCAGTAAGCTTTTCTAAGTAATTGATTAGCAGGGAGGAGTACCAAAGACTGAAAGTACTCTAATCAATGGGAAAGCCGAATTTCACTCAGGAGCTGGAACTTGGACCATATTTGTAAAGGTTTCCCGGCATGATCGTCCGTTATCGAAACGAAGTGGATTACATAATCGTAATCAATTAGGGTGGTAACACGGATACTAACTCGTCCCTTTGTTTAAGGGATGAGTTTTTTTATTACGTCTTTAAAAACCACACGCTCTGCGTGTGTGACAATGAAACTTTTAGAGTGGTAACAAAAAAGATCTCCTCTCGGTTATAATGAACATTGGCCGTCAAAC
>NZ_JBHUMZ010000036.1:0-1700 GCF_042685285.1 Piscibacillus salipiscarius
AGGAGCATTCCTATCGAATCAGGTTTTCACCTCTTGAATTAAAAAGGGCCCTCCGTTATGATGCTGTCATAGCACAAACAAACATTCATCATAAGGAGGACCTATAATGAATAATAAACGTAATCAGCGCGTGAATCAAATCACAGATAACACCCTAATTCTTGGAATTGATATTGCCAAGCATACTCATTATGGAGTTATAACGGATGATCGGGGCCGAGAACTGGGGAAGGCATTTCCTTTTAAACAATCTTTAGAAGGCTTTAATAAGTTACTAAAAACCATCCATTACTATATGGAGAAGTATCAGAAGACAGATATACTCGTTAGCTTTGAGCCAACGGGTCATTATTGGAAAAACTTAGCGGCCTATTTAATGGAACATTGTATACCTTTTGTGACCGTAAATCCTATGCATGTGAATAGAGCTAAGGAATTTGACGATAATTCACAAACTAAGAATGATCAGAAAGATGCTCGTGTCATCGCTAAGCTCGTAGTAACCGGGAACTTTCATTACCCTCGACATTTAGAAGGGGTTGAGCGGGAGCTTCGTGAAGGAGCATCACTTAAAAAAAGACTAAAGGATGATATATCAGCTACCAAGAATCGCATTACTGGATTTTTGGATATGTACTTTCCTGAGTTCAATAAAGTATTTAAAGGATATGGGAAACAAGCTTGTGAAGTTCTAAAACTTACACCATTCCCAGCTGATTTAAAAGGACAACGTCCTGAAGATTTAGCGGTGATGATTCAACAACATTCAAACACCACCTATCCGCCTAAAAAGAAAATTGAAAGGCTTTGCGAGATAGCAGAAAGTTCTATTGGTTTAACAGAAGGAGAAGGGATGGCACGATTGCACATTACCACACTTGTCCAACAACTTGAGTTTCTACAAGCTCAACTTCAAGACCTTGAACAAACGCTTGAAACATTAGTGAAAGAGATACCAGAGTTTGAATATTTAAACTCTATTCGTGGCATTAGCGAACAAACTGTTATTGAATTACTAGCCTATACAGGTTCACTATCGGAATATGATCATCCACGCCAGCTTATTAAATTAGCGGGATTGTCATTACGTGAACATTCATCTGGTCAGAAGAAAGGCACTAAACATCTATCTAAGCGTGGCCGAAAGGACTTACGGTCCTTATTGTTCAAAGCTATTTTGCCGCTCATTCATAATAACGAGGCCTTTAACAACTTATATCAATATTACATTACACGGTCTGAGAACCCTCTTCGAAAGAAAGAGGCGATGGTGGTTTTAAGTTCAAAGTTAATCAAGGTAATGTATGGATTATCCAAGAACAAAACATACTTTAACGCTGAACAAATGGAAAGTGATATGTTTGTCAATCCAAAAGTAGCTTAAGGATTATTCTAGTATGACAAAAAAGATGACACAGAGAGCCGGCGCATACTGAGACATTAGACTAAGAGTCCATGCAGGAGCATAATGCTGGCCTCTGCCTTATGGAAAGGCCCAGTGAAGGAATGTAAGCGCACGACGCTAAGAGATATGGGAGGGGACGTCTTCATAAGTTAGCAGAGTGAGTCGAGTGCATCAAATAACCGCCCAATTGTTAATTAATTACAATTAACAGTAGCGAAGCGTGCGCTTGTGTTCCTTATAATTACAGAAATGTCATTTAATCTTTATGGAAGTTAACTATAGTTTTTTAAAAAAA
>NZ_JBHUMZ010000037.1:0-2359 GCF_042685285.1 Piscibacillus salipiscarius
AAAGGCTCTGTTAAAGTTTGTTGTTGATAATTGCCAAAATCGAACAAATGTTCTATAATAGAGTCATCAAATATGAGTTGGTGATGACTGTGAGAGCAACCGATATCCTTAAAGCCATTCAAAAACTTAATCCAGCGGAAAAACATCGGTTACGGGAATATTTAATCGATGCTCTTACCGCCTCATCTTCCACAGGAACGGTACTGGAAGAAATCTCGGAACGTAAAAATAAGGATGGCTATCGGTGTCCTGATTGCGAGTCAGAACATATTGTGCGCTTTGGAAAATACTCCACTATCGTGGATGGCGAAGAAGTGAAGAAACAACGATACCGCTGTAAAGCCTGTCGAATGACATTTACGGACCTCACCAATACGGCATTATATCGAACCCGTCATCTCAATCGATGGATGAAATTTATCGAATGTATGATAGAAGGCTATTCCCTTCGTAAATCAGCGGAGTTGATTGGTAACGTTACTCACGTCACCTTATTCTATTGGAGGCACAAGCTCCTAACGGCATTAAAACAAATGGAAATCTCCAATTTCCAAGGTATCGTTGAAATGGACGAGACCTATTTCCTGTACTCGGAAAAAGGGCAAAGGAAGATTAAAGATAGAAAGCCGCGTAAACGGGGCGGTTCCGCAAAGAAACGTGGCATAAGCAAGGAACAGGTGTGTGTCCTGGTCGCAAGAGACCGTGACAAAATGACTTTCTCACAGACATTAGGTATGGGGCGATTAACAAAAGAGCAATTAGACAAAGCCATCGGGCATAAACTTTCCACTGAGAATGTGTTATGCACCGATGCTTGGCGTGCCTTTAAAACCTATGCCGCCGAAAAGGATATATCCATTTACCAGTTTAAGTCTGACGGTAAAATTCGCACCAAGGGTCTATATCACATCCAGAACGTCAACAACTACCACCGAAGACTGAAAGGTTGGATACAGCGCTTTAACGGCGTGGCGACCAAGTATCTGAACAATTATCTTGCGTGGTTTCAAGTGTTAGAGAGCATCCATCATCAGAGAAACGAAGTCACAATAAACGATATGATAATAAAAGGGAATTTAATTCCAAATATAGAAACATATGATACACTTAGATTATCTAAGTTTACTGTATAAAGGTTATTTCTTTATTTAACTAACGGGCAGAAGAGTTGAAGAACCTTCAAGCCAATTTATACGTTTATTACTTTGAAAAAGAGAATTTATATTATAATTATATATAAGATAATCGACAATGCCAGGTTGAATGAAATGGAGGACGAAGAAATGGATAAGTAACGGATAGATAATATTAAATATATGGGAGTTGAAAAATTTATGACTGCACAAAATATTTTAAATGAAATAATTAAAGAACTGAACGGGTTACCTGGCATTGTAGGAATAGTTTTAGGAGGCTCAAGAGCAAGAGGAACTAATCATTCAACTTCTGATATTGACATTGGAATATACTATGATGAATCGGCAGGTTTTGATGTCAACGAAGTTAGTAGGGTTGCTACCAAAATGGATGATGAACATAGAGAGAATTTAGTTACATCTTTAGGCGAGTGGGGTGCTTGGATAAACGGTGGTGGATGGATTGTTGTTCAGGGTTATCACGTTGATTTAATATTTCGTGATGTCAATAGAGTGGAACAAGTAATTGATGATTGTTTGTTAGGTAACGTTTTAACTCATTACCATACTGGACATCCACATGCTTATCTAAATGTTATGTATATGGGTGAAGTCTCCATCTGCAAAATACTGGATGACAAAACGAATCGAATTGCGAAGCTAAAATCCAAAACCATGCCATATCCAAAACCTTTAAAAGATGCAATAATTGGTTACTTTATGTTTGAAGCATCCTTTTCTTTAATGTTTGCTAAAGATAATGTTGATAAGGATGATATTTCGTATGTTACAGGTCACTGTTTTCGAACCATCTCATGTCTAAATCAAGTCTTATTTGCTATGAATGAAGAATATTGTATCAATGAGAAAAAAGCAGTTCGAATGATTGACGGGTTTGATACGAAGCCACTGGGATACAAGAAAAGAATAGATAAAATTATCACATTACTTTCTCCAAGCATAGATAGCACAAGACAGGGGCTTGAAATACTTCAAGAACTTATTTCTGAAACGGAAATTCTATTAAATAAATAGTTAAGGTAAAAAAGTGTATGGAAATCTTGTTTCCTGCACTTTTTTATACTTCTTTTGTATATTGTGAAAAGGTGTACTTAAATTAACGGGTGCGTTAGTTCAATAAGATAATAAAACCAAACAGAACTTCCAATTTTATGGAAGTTCTGTTTTTTCTATAAATATCAACATTAAACTTTAACAGAGCC
>NZ_JBHUMZ010000038.1:0-5761 GCF_042685285.1 Piscibacillus salipiscarius
AATTATATACGACCTTTTTCAAAATTAAATTGCCACAGCCCTGTTGAATACAGGACCGTGGCAGCATAGGTGTTTTTTCTTGTCTCATTTCCCTGGGTCAGTTCATTTTAGGCGGGGGTTTTATATGTTCGTAAGGTAATTTTCTAATATAAGAAGTTTTAATCACTGATGTAAATCTTTCTAATCCACAACCAGCTTAATTTTATGTTATGATTTACGTGGCAATCTATAAAAATTTTAAGAGCATTTATTTCATATAGAAAAGGGCTGTCGAAATGATTTTTGTTTTAGATGTGGGAAATACGAATACCGTATTAGGTGTCTTTGATCATGGAACACTAAAATATCAATGGCGTATTGCAACCAACCGTCATAAAACTGAAGATGAATACGCTATGCAAATCAAGTCTTTACTACATCACAATGGATTAACATTTGAGGATTTTGATGGTGTCATTATTTCATCTGTTGTTCCTCCAATTATGTTCTCTCTTCAAAAAATGTGTGAAAGATATTTTCATATAGATCCATTAATTGTAGGAAGTAAACAAGTTGATACTTGCTTGAAAATGAGTTATCCAAACCCAGATGAAATAGGCGCAGACCGAATAGTGAATGCAGTCGGTGCTATTAAGGAGTATGGTGCTCCTTTAGTCATTATTGACTTCGGAACTGCGACTACATACTGCTACATTAATGAGAATGAAGAGTATGAAGGAGGCGCTATTGCACCAGGAATCTCGATCTCAACTGAGGCTTTATATGCTAAAGCTGCCAAACTCCCTAGAATAGAAATTAATCGCCCTGACGATGTCGTAGGTCAGTCAACAGTTGAGGCGATGCAGTCTGGTATTTATTTTGGCTATGTCGGGCAAGTTGACGAAGTCGTCGGTAGAATGAAAGCTAGAGCCAAACAAACCCCAACAGTTATTGCAACTGGCGGGTTAGCTAAATTAATTGGTAAAGGCTCCAAAACGATTGATTATGTAGATTCGGCATTAACGCTGAAAGGACTTTACGAAATATATTGTATTAATAAGAATGAAAAGGGTGGACAACATGAGTGATTATATGATTCGTGCAACAGCTTTTGACGGACAAGTACGGGCGTTTGCTATTCGTTCAACCGATACCGTTCACGAAGCATGCAGAAGACAAGATACTTGGCCAGCTGCATCGGCAGCATTAGGTCGTTCGATATCGATTACAGCTATGATGGGCTTTATGTTAAAAGGCGATGATAAGCTGACAACGAAAATAGAAGGTGATGGCCCTATTGGCTATTTAATTGCTGATAGTAATTCACACGGTAATGTAAGAGGATATGTTAAAAATCCCCATGTTAACTTTGACTTAAATGATCAAGGGAAATTAGATGTGCGAAGAGCAGTAGGCACGAACGGGACGTTAAGTGTTGTAAAAGATTTAGGACTTAAGAATAATTTTACTGGATCAGTACCCATTGTATCTGGCGAAGTAAGTGAAGATTTCACGTATTACTTTGCTTCATCTGAACAAGTCCCTTCTGCAGTGGGGGCAGGGGTGCTAGTAAACCCTGACCTGTCAATCTTAGCTGCAGGTGGATTCATTATACAAATGATGCCAGGTGCAGATGAGTTAACCGTTAAAAAGGTCGAAAACAGAGTGTCAGAAATAAAACCAATTTCTACTCTAATTCGTGAAGGCTATGCGCCGGAAGATATTCTTAATGAATTTTTTGCGGAAGGCAACTGGAATCTCCTTGCTAAACAGGATGTTCAGTTTAAATGTCAATGCTCCAAAGAACGAATTGAAACAGCTATTGCAAGTTTAGGTAATGATGAAATTGATCAAATGATTGAGGAAGACGGCGGAGCCGAAGCAACATGTCAATTTTGTCATGAGCAGTACCATTTAACAGTAGATGAGCTAGAAAAATTAAAGCAATAGGACGGGTTTCAAATGAAGAAATTACAAATCAACGAGCATATGTCACTAGATTTTTCTAAAGAAACCATCGTGATGGGAATTCTAAATGTGACACCTGATTCGTTTTCAGACGGTGGTAAATTTAATTCGGAATCAAAAGCAGTCGATCATGCTAGAGAAATGGTTCAAAATGGAGCGAAAATAATTGATATTGGCGGTGAGTCAACTAGACCTGGTCATAAACCAGTTACAGCTGATGAAGAAATTGTTCGTGTAGTACCGGTAATCGAATCGCTTACTAATAAGATTGATGTTCCACTTTCAGTTGATACATTTAAGGCGAAGACAGCAGATGCAGCATTAAAAGCTGGTGCGCATATGATTAATGATGTTTGGGGGGCGAAGTACGACCCTGACATTGCTGCTGTAGCTAAAGAGCACGACGCTCCCATTATTTTGATGCATAATCAAGATGAACCTAAATATGACGATGTCGTTGAAGATATGAAAAAGAGCCTAGCTGAGAGTATTGAAATTGCTCATAAACATGGTGTTCAAGACCACAAAATTATTCTAGATCCTGGAGTTGGGTTTGGAAAGACATTAGAACAAAACTTACTCGTTATGCGCAGGCTTCATGAAATAAAAGCCCTTGGATATCCTATTTTACTTGGCACCTCTCGCAAGTCGATGATTGGGAAAGCTCTTGATCTCCCTGTCGATGAACGATTAGAGGGGACGATTGCCACCGTATGTTACGGAATCCAGCAAGGCTGTGAAATTGTAAGGGTTCACGATGTTAAAGAGGTTCATCGCTCGACTAAAATGATGGATGCCATGGTTGGAAAAGGAGAGCTCATTCATGGATAAAGTTATCTTAAATAGAATGATGTTTTATGGTTATCATGGCTTGTTTCCAGAAGAGAACAAGCTAGGTCAACGGTTTACGGTTGATGTTGAGTTGATGGCTGATTTAAAACCATCTGGAACCTCTGATAATATGAATGACAGCATTGATTATGGACAAGTTTATCAAGTGGTTCAAAAGGTTGTAGAAGGTGAGGCAAAAGATTTAGTTGAATCAGTAGCTGAACAAGTTGCCCAATCTTTATTTCAGGCTTTTGACCTATTAAAGGCTGTTAAGGTGTATATTGATAAACCTGGCCCGCCTATTCCAGGTTATTATGAATCAGTCGGCATTGAAATCTACAGGGAGCGCCAGGATTATGATTGACGCCTTTATCGCATTAGGCACTAATATAGAACCGAGAGAAAATCATTTGTATCAAGCGATTAAAAGTTTACAAGATCATGAAGCAATTGAATTAGCCAGCCAATCTTCCATCTATGAAACAGATCCAGTCGGCTATACAGACCAAGCGGATTTTTTGAATATGGTTGTACATGTGAAGGTAAACTTGTCGCCGCACGAACTATTATGGGTATGTCAATCAATCGAACAACAATTAGGTAGGAAAAGAACGGTACGTTTTGGACCGCGTTCTATTGACTTAGACATATTATTATTTAACCATCAATCAATGGAAACTGATGATTTAACGATTCCTCATCCTCGAATGCTTGAGCGTGCGTTCGTTTTAATTCCACTAAAAGAAGTCGCGCCGAAAGTAAAGGTCAACGGCAGATTCGTTACTGATTGGGTAGAAAGTTTACCAGATGATGATTTGGCAGGGGTTCGAGTATACAATGAGTAAATAGAAAGAAGCGTTTGAACGTCCACGTAGGACTTGAAAGGCCTTAAAGGTAATGGTACAGTTAGAAAACGTATTGTGAGTTTAAAGTTATAATGAAGTGATATAAAAAACTTCATCAATATATGGAACAATTTTATAATTTGAGGTGAGATCGGTGTCAGAAGAGATTAATGATCAGATGCAGACACGTATAGAAAAGTTGCGAGCGTTACAAGAACAGGGAGTTAATGTTTTTGGTAACAAGTTTGAGCGCACACATTTGTCAAATGGGTTAAAGGCTGAATTTGACCAATTTTCTAAAGAAGAACTTGAGGAAAAAGAAGTTCCGGTAACTATTGCTGGTCGTATAATGACTAAGCGTGGAAAAGGTAAAGCTGGTTTTGCTCATATTCAGGATTTAGAAGGACAAATTCAAATTTATGCTCGTAAAGATCGTATTGGCGAAGAAGCATATGAAGTTTTTAAACAGGCAGACCTCGGCGATATTGTAGGGGTTAAAGGTGTCATGTTCAAAACTAAAGTCGGGGAATTATCGGTAAAAGCAGATGAATTTTTCTTTTTAACAAAATCACTTCGCCCATTACCTGAGAAATTCCATGGACTAAAAGACGTAGAACAACGTTATCGTCAGCGTTACTTAGACTTAATAACAAATCTAGAAAGCCGCGAGACGTTTATTCTTCGTAGTAAAATAATTCAGTCTATGCGCCGCTATTTAGACCAAAAAGGATTCTTAGAAGTTGAAACTCCAATGATGCATGCCATTCCTGGTGGAGCTTCAGCGAGACCATTTGTAACACATCACAACGCATTAGACATACCGCTTTACATGCGTATAGCGATCGAGCTACATTTAAAACGTTTAATTGTTGGTGGTATGGAGAAAGTGTATGAGATAGGACGAGTGTTCCGTAATGAGGGGGTATCGACTAGACATAACCCTGAATTTACGATGATCGAATTATACGAGGCATACGCTGATTACCATGATATTATGGACCTTACTGAAAACTTAGTTGCTCATATTGCCAAAGAAGTGCTTGGTACATCGAAGGTTCAATATGGTGAAGAAGAAGTTGATTTATCTCCAGAATGGAAGAGATGGCACATGGTTGATGCTATTAAAGAAGTGACAGGAGTAGACTTTTGGGCTGACCTGTCTGATGAAGAGGCTCAAGTACTTGCCAAAGAGCACGGGGTAGAAGTGGATTCAAATATGACATTTGGTCATATAGTAAATGAGTTCTTTGAACAAAAAGTAGAAGAGACTCTTATACAGCCCACCTTTATATATGGTCATCCTGTTGCGATCTCACCACTCGCTAAAAAGAACGATGAAGACTCGCGCTTTACAGATCGTTTCGAACTATTCATCGTAGGACGCGAACATGCTAACGCGTTCTCAGAGTTAAACGATCCAATTGATCAGCGTGAACGTTTCGAAGCGCAAGTGAAAGAACGCGAAGAAGGAAATGATGAAGCGCACTTAATGGATGAAGATTTCTTAGAAGCACTAGAGTACGGTCTACCTCCAACTGGTGGGTTAGGAATTGGAATTGATCGTTTAGTTATGCTTCTTACTAACTCAGCATCAATTCGTGATGTTCTGTTATTCCCGCAAATGAGAAACAGACAATAAAATTTGTATAGTTAAAGCTACTTGTTATACTCTAATAGGGAGTATGATGAGTAGCTTTTATTTTTAGAAGAATTTTAAAAGAGTTGATAAGTCAATCTTACAACTTGTTTCATTATTACTAAGATCTATAGATAAGTAGAATTTTCATGAAATACTGCTGTGCAAGGGATAAAAGACTGTTATGCACCTGAATAAAATTTCTGAATAAACTTACTTTGAAAAAATGATTAAAAAACTATTGTCATACTCTTAAAACCGTGATAAATTATTAAACGTCGCATTAAGGAAATGCGTCACACAAAACAACCTTTTAATTGATTTAAAAAACATCTTTAAAGTTATTGACACTCAGTTGAAAAGTTGTTATATTAATAAAGTCGCTGTTTTGAGGCGACGACATTTGAACCTTGAAAACTAAACAAAATAGCCTGTAGTCAATTCACGTTTTTTACTCGGATTGGCGAGTCAAAAACGATTTAACTATTTAAGCCAATCAAAC
>NZ_JBHUMZ010000039.1:0-11911 GCF_042685285.1 Piscibacillus salipiscarius
TAACGGGTGCGTTAGTTCAATAAGATAATAAAACCAAACAGAACTTCCAATTTTATGGAAGTTCTGTTTTTTCTATAAATATCAACATTAAACTTTAACAGAGCCATTTAAAAAAGAAATGAATGATTATTCATTTTGTAAGAAGGAATTTTGTAATAGCTTGTAGAATTATGACTAAGGGAGAATTAAGAACTTTAGAATGGAGGATTCATCATGAATGAAGTCAAACCCTTTAACAAGGTTCTTGTAGCTAACAGAGGAGAAATTGCTATAAGGGTGTTCCGAGCTTGTACGGAACTTAATATCCGAACAGTAGCTATTTATTCTGAGGAGGATACAGGCTCTTATCATCGTTATAAAGCTGATGAGGCTTACTTGGTAGGAGTTGGAAAGAAACCAATTGATGCTTATTTAGATATCGAAGGGATTATTTCAATTGCTAAACGAGTTGGGGTAGATGCGATTCACCCTGGTTATGGATTCTTATCAGAAAATGTTCATTTTGCTAGACGATGTGAAGAGGAAGGCATTAAGTTTATTGGTCCGTCTAGTGAGTTATTAGATGTTTTTGGTGATAAAGTAAAAGCAAGAAATCAGGCTGTGAAAGCAGAAATCCCAGTGATTCCGGGATCAGATGGACCCGTCTCATCATTAGATGAAGTTCAAAATTTTGTTTCAAATCATGGATTTCCTATTATGATTAAAGCTGCATTAGGTGGCGGCGGACGAGGTATGAGAATCGTACGCACTCAAGATGCATTAAAGGAAGCATATGAACGAGCGAAGTCCGAAGCAAAAGCCGCATTTGGTAGTGATGAAGTTTATGTTGAAAAATTAATAGAAAGCCCTAAACATATTGAAGTTCAAATTATTGGTGATGAAGACAGAAATGTTGTTCATTTATATGAGCGTGATTGTTCTGTCCAAAGAAGGCACCAGAAGGTTGTAGAGGTAGCGCCAAGTGTTTCTTTAGATGATCAACAGCGTGAAGAAATTTGTGAAGCAGCCGTACAACTGATGAAGAGTGTGGACTATGTAAACGCGGGGACTGTTGAATTCTTAGTAACTGAAGATGAGTTTTATTTCATTGAGGTTAACCCGCGAGTCCAAGTTGAACATACCATAACTGAAATGATCACAGGTGTTGATATTGTTCAAACACAGATTCAAATCGCCATGGGCAAGCAGTTGCATGATTCACCGATTGACATTCCGAAACAAAAAGATATCTCAACTCACGGTTTTGCTATTCAATCACGTGTAACGACAGAAGACCCTCTTAATAATTTCATGCCTGACACGGGTAAAATTATGGCTTACCGTACAGGTGGCGGTTTTGGTGTGCGCTTAGATGCAGGGAACGGATTCCAAGGTGCTGTTATTTCACCGCACTATGATTCATTACTTGTAAAGGTTTCTACATGGGCACTAACATTTGAACAAGCTGCTAAGAAGATGGTTCGTAACTTAAAAGAGTTCAGAATTCGCGGAATTAAAACCAATATTCCATTTTTAGAAAATGTTATATTACATGAGAAATTTGTTAATGGTACTTATGATACGACGTTTATTGATCAGTCACCTGAATTATTTGTATTTCCTAAACGTAAAGACCGAGGTACTAAGTTATTAACATACTTAGGACACACTACGGTTAACGGCCCTGTCAGTCAAGGCAAAGAGAAAAAACCACTTTTCTCAAAACCTAGAATACCAGAATATGATTTAAATCAAACATATCCTGAAGGGACGAAACAGTTATTGGATGAACAAGGTCCAGAGGCAGTTGCTGATTGGCTTAAGAATCAAAAAGAAGTTCAGCTAACTGATACAACGTTCCGGGATGCACACCAATCATTACTAGCAACACGAGTAAGAACAAAGGATTTATTAGATATTGCTGAACCAACATCTAAACTACTACCTAATTTATTCTCAGTTGAGATGTGGGGAGGAGCAACCTTTGATGTATCATATCGTTTCTTAAGAGAGAATCCTTGGGAACGTTTAAGTAAGTTAAGAGAAAAAATGCCAAATGTTTTATTTCAAATGTTACTTCGAGCAAGTAATGCCGTTGGATACAAAAATTATCCAGATAACGCTATTGAAAAATTCGTTGAACATAGTGCACAAATGGGAATAGATGTCTTCAGAATATTCGATAGTTTAAACTGGATTGATGGCATGAAGCCTGCCATTGAAGCGGTTCGTAAACAAGGGAAAATAGCGGAAGCTGCGATGTGTTATACGGGAGACATTTTAGACCCGGACCGTGCTAAATACGATTTAGATTACTATATTAACTTAGCTAAAGAGTTAGAGAATGCAGGAGCTCATATTTTAGGTATTAAAGATATGGCAGGACTGCTAAAACCAGAAGCGGCTTATCGTTTAATTAAAGCATTAAAAGAAGAAGTAACAATTCCAATCCATTTACACACTCATGATACAAGTGGTAACGGAATCATGATGTATTCTAAAGCGGTTGACGCAGGTGTTGACGCGGTAGATGTTGCGGTAAGTACAATGGCAGGAAGCACATCACAGCCAAGTGCGAACAGCTTATATTACGCATTAGAGCATCACGACCGTCAACCTGATCTTAATATCGATGCGTATGACCAATTAGCTCGATACTGGGAAGATGTACGTGAATATTATGCTCCATTTGAAAATGGCCTCAAGGCACCACATTCGGAAATTTACTTCCATGAAATGCCTGGTGGGCAGTATAGTAACCTTCAACAACAAGCAAAAGCTGTTGGTTTAGGTGAACGCTGGGATGAGGTTAAAGCGATGTACCGAAAAGTTAATGATATGTTTGGGGATATTATAAAAGTAACTCCATCTTCTAAGATTGTAGGAGATATGGCGTTATTTATGGTGCAAAATGACTTAACTGTAGACGATGTTTATGAAAAAGGAGATTCTTTAGATTTTCCTGATTCAGTCGTTGAATTTTTCCAAGGTTATATAGGTCAGCCATATCAAGGATTCCCTAAAGAACTTCAAAGAATTGTGTTAAAAGGTAGAGAAGCTATTCAAAGTAGACCTGGAGAACATTTGAAATCAATAAACTTTGAAGCATTAAAAGAACAGCTCTATGATAAATTAGGTCGACAAGTAACCGATCTTGAAATCATTTCAGCTGCATTATATCCAAAAGTTTTTGATGACTATCAAAATTTCGTAGAAACATATGGTGATATTTCAGTTCTAGATACACCAGCATTTCTATATGGTTTAAGGCTTGGAGAAGAAGTAGCAGTTGAAATTGAACAAGGTAAAACACTGATTGTTAAATTAGTATCAATTGGTGAGGCGCAAAAAGATGGAACACGAGTCGTTTATTTTGAATTAAACGGACAGCCTCGTGAGGTCGTTGTAAGAGATGAGAATGTTGAGAACGTACTAGAACAACGTGCGAAGGCAGATAAGATGAACCCTAGCCATATCGGGGCATCTATGCCTGGTACCGTTATTAATGTACTGGTTAAAGAAGGAGAAAAGGTTAGTAAAAACGATCATCTAATGATCACAGAGTCGATGAAGATGGAAACAACGATTCAAGCACCATTTGAAGGTATAGTTAAAAAAGTGCATGTTAAAGATGGAGAAGCTATTGAAAGTGGAGATTTATTAATAGAGGTTGAATAAAAAAAAGAAGATTAAGGGTTGCTTAAAACCCTTAATCTTCTTTTTTAGCACTTCTATAAGAAAGTAATATAAAATAGCTCAGTAAAGCAAAGAATAACGAAATAAAGAGTGCATGCATTAATGCAATGGTTGTATTTTTTAATGTGAAAATGACAAGTGCTCCAAGAATTACTTGTAAAGTAATTAAGATGGAAGCAATAAACCAACCATTTTTTATAAATACTTTCTCTTTATAGTTTCTATATAAATGAAGCAATAAGCCAATGACCCAAATAAATAGTAGACCTGCCATCAGTCTATGGCCCATTTGAATCCATTGCTCAGTACCTAAATTACCGAAGTTAAAAGGTTCTTGATTATAGCAAAATGGCCAATCGACACAAGCTAAACTAGATTCTTTATGCCTTACTAGAGCTCCAGAATAGACAACGATTAAAGTATAAATAAAAATGCCATAAAATTGAGTACGTATCTTTTTTGGGATCTTTAACTGGTCTGTATGGAATTTACCGTCAACGTCAAAAATAATTAAAGCTAACAAAAATACAGTTGCGAACGATACGAGTGAGATACCAAAATGAAGTGCTTTAATCAAACTAGTTTGTTCGAATAAAACAGCACCAGCACCTAGTAATGACTGTAGAATAAAGAACACAATCGTCATGACAACTAGAAATTTTGTTTCTTTAATATGCTGATAATGACGCCAAGCAACGTACGATAACAACCCGACGAAAATAATGGCAACACCTGTGACCATTCTGTGACTGAATTCAATTAGAAGTTCAAACGTTATATTTTTAGGGATGAGTTGTCCTTCACATAATGGCCAACTCCTACCACATCCTAAACCTGATCCAGTTTTGGTTACTAATGCTCCTCCGATTAGGACAAACAACATAACTAATACGGATACCAATGCTAGTGGTTTTGGCTTAATCCACTTGTTCATTTATGTCACCTTCTTTCATGAAGAACGCCTAGTACCTATCGTAATATAATTTCTTGGACTGTGGGAACTAATTTCTTTACAAAATTATAACACTTATAATCGACAATTACCTACATTAAGAGAAATAGACTATAATTTTTAACAAACTGTGAAAAATAATAAGAAATCAAATTTTAGACTGCAATTTTCGCTAAAATATGCTAATTTATTCTTTGGACATTATTTTTTCACACATTTTTCACATCTAAAAAAGTTTTTATGTGGTTAAATAGAAGTAAAGAACATTCCATGATACAATAATATTGGTTACATAAGGTACATTTGGTACATCTTATGAAACTTATTAGGATCTTTTAGAGGGGACGGCGGACATTATGAGTGAACCTCGTTCAATAGAATCGACAATTTCTCAATTAAAAGGTCAAGAAACGAGTATTAAGGCTCTGTGGACTGACTTTTTAGCTCTTATAAAAATTGGGATTATTAATTCAAATCTTATCACAACGTTTACTGGTTATTGGTTAGCGTTATACTTTACAGGAAACACATTTTCATGGTCAACCTTTATATTATTGATGGCTGGTACATCATTTGTGATCGCAGGTGGTTGTGTCATCAATAATTGGTATGACCGAGATATAGACCATGTTATGTCTCGTACAAAAACTAGACCAACCATTACAGGTACGATTCCATTAAATGTTGTTATCGGCATGGGAGTCGCCTTCAGTATTATTGGCTTTATGCTATTATACTTAACGACCCCAATGGCAGCGGTATATGGATTCTTTGGATGGTTTGTCTATGTAGTTTTATATACAATGTGGTCTAAACGTAAATACACCATCAATACGGTGGTTGGAAGTTTTTCAGGAGCAGCACCACCTTTAATTGGTTGGGCAGCTGTTGATGCGTCATTGCATCCAGTAGCGTTTGTGTTATTTCTTGTTATGTTTATTTGGCAAACACCGCATTTCTTATCATTAGCTATAAGGAAAAGGGATGAATATAGTAAAGCTGGTATACCAATGCTTCCAGTTGTTTATGGTAATAATATTACTAAAAGACAAATCTTAATTTATACGATTTGTTTGTTACCACTACCTTTTTATTTCTTTTCTTTAGGTCCAATATTTTTAGTGTTTGCATCTTTACTTAATATTGGATGGTTATTAATTGCGATCTATGGCTTTAAAATGAAAGATGATGATCGCTGGGCAAAATGGATGTTTGTATATTCCTTAAACTATTTAACATTTTTCTTTGTAGGGTTAGTTGTTGCTACCTTACCAATATTCGCGTAAGTAATTAAGAAAAATTTTCTTTTTCTTAATTCAATTATATAATGTATTCAACAACTTAAGATTAATAAGAGAAAGAGAGGTATTGATGATGAAAGGGTGGATGAGTAAATTCAAAGCTATATTCGCTTTGATCGTACTTGCACTTGTTTTATCAGGTTGTGGTAAACCGTTTCTAAGTGCTCTTCAACCAAAAGGTGAAGGTGCAGAAATGATCTACGACTTGATGATTCTAAGTATTGTCATCATGTTATTTGTATTTGTAGTAGTAATGGTGATTTATACGATTGTTATTATTAAGTATCGTCAGAAGAAAGACGACCCAGACTTTATTCCTAAACAAACGGAAGGAAGTCATGCATTAGAAACATTGTGGACTGTTATACCAATTATTTTACTATTGATTCTGGCAGTTCCAACTGTGCAATATACATTTGCACTAGCTGATACTTCTCCTGAAATTAATGAAGAGGGAGAAGAACAAGATTCTTTATGGATCAATATTACAGGTGCACAATATTGGTGGCACTTTGAGTATGATGGCTTAGAAGTTTCAACAAGCCAGGAATTATATATTCCTACTGACAGAAGAGTGTACTTATCTATGAGTTCACAAGATGTCATTCACTCATTCTGGGTCCCGGCCATTGATGGTAAGATGGACGTAAACCCTACAGGTAACACAAATGAGATGACCCTTCTAGCAAAAGAAGAGGGAGTCTATTGGGGTAAATGTGCTGAGCTTTGTGGCCCTTCACACTCAATTATGGACTTTAAGGTCATTGCAGTTAGCCCAGGTGAATTTGAGCAGTGGGTTAAAGATATGCAAGGTGTGACTGGTGAAGAAACTCCTGAATCAGCTACAGCCCAAGAAGGTCAGCAGCTATTTGCTGACAACTGTATGACTTGTCACGCAGTTGGTTCAAGTCCTAACAAAATTGGACCAAACCTAACTAATTTTGGTGACCGATTGAAGATTGCTGGAGTTGTTGATTACAATAAAGAAAACTTAATCGAGTGGATTCAAACCAAAGGTAAAGAAATGAAACCAGGTAACCACATGCAAGATGCTCCTTACAATTTGAAAGATGAAGAAGCAGAAAAAATCGCTGAGTACTTAATGGGGTTAAGCCCAAGTGACATAACTCCTGAAAGTGCAGAAGACAGCGTTTATAAAGACTCAGACTTATCATCGTTATTCCCTGAAGAAGAAGCTGAAGGTGAAGGTGAGCAATCACAAGATGGTGAGAGTGAAGAAGGGTCTGATGGGGAAGGCTCAAGTGAAGACGGAGCAGAAGATGAAAATTCAGATGAAGAAAACAACGAAGAATAGTGAATTAGAAATCACTTTTAGAGGGAGGTTAATAGCGTGAGCGCAACAGCTAAGAAAGCTGGCTTCGGGGCTACACTGTGGGATTACTTAACAACAGTAGACCACAAGAAGATCGCGATTTTGTATTTAGTCGCTGGTATGTTCTTCTTCTTGCTTGGTGGACTCGAAGCTATGATTATTCGTATACAGCTAATTGAGCCAAATAACGATTTTGTTTCAGCTCAATTTTATAATGAAGTCTTAACAATGCACGGAACCACGATGATATTCCTAGCAGCGATGCCATTAATCTTTGCATTAATGAACGCTGTTGTACCATTACAAATTGGTGCTCGTGACGTCGCGTTCCCATTTGTTAACTCATTAGGTTTTTGGTTATTTTTCTTTGGTGGTGTCATGCTAAACGTATCATGGTTCGTAACAGGCGCTCCTGATGCAGGTTGGACAGCTTATGCACCGCTATCGATATTCTCTGAGGGCCATGGGGTAGACTTTTACGCCATAGGGCTACAGATATCAGGTTTTGGTACACTGATGGGTGGTATTAACTTTATTGTTACTGTTGTTAATATGAGAGCACCAGGTATGACATATATGAGAATGCCACTATTCACGTGGACGGCATTTATCGCAAGTGTACTTATTTTATTCGCATTCCCTGCTTTAACAGTAGGACTATTCTTAATGACATTTGATCGTCTATTCGGTGCAAACTTCTTTGACCCAGCAATGGGTGGTAACGCAATTATCTGGGAGCACTTATTCTGGATCTTTGGTCACCCAGAAGTTTACATCTTAATCTTACCTGCATTCGGTGTGTTCAGTGAGGTCATTCCAACCTTTGCTAAGAAACGATTATTCGGTTATTCATCAATGGTTTTCGCAACCGTACTAATTGCCTTCTTAGGTTTCATGGTTTGGGCACACCACATGTTTACAGTTGGTTTAGGTCCAATTGCGAACTCGATCTTTGCAGTTGCAACTATGGCAATTGCAGTTCCTACAGGTATTAAGATTTTTAACTGGTTATTTACTCTTTGGGGCGGAAGTATTCGCCTAACATCACCAATGGTTTTCGCTTTAGGATTTATTCCTACCTTTACAATTGGTGGTATGACGGGTGTCATGCTTGCTTCCGCAGCAGCTGACTTCCAATATCATGATTCTTACTTTGTTGTTGCACACTTCCACTACGTTATTGTTGGTGGTGTTGTACTTGGACTATTTGCCGGAATCATTTACTGGTGGCCAAAAATGTTTGGTACAATGCTTAATGAAAAACTTAACCACTGGTTCTTCTGGTTATTCTTTATCGGATTCCATTTAACGTTCTTTATTCAACACTTCTTAGGTTTAATGGGAATGCCGAGACGTTATTGGATCTTCTTAGAAGACCAAGGTTTAGATTTATTTAACTTCATTAGTACAATAGGTGCCTTCTTTATGGCAGCTGGTACAATCTTATTCTTAATCAACGTTGTGATCACACAAGCTAAAGGTGTTAAAGTTTCTGGAGACCCTTGGGATGCTCGTACACTTGAGTGGGCTATTCCATCACCACCTCCTTTCTATAACTTTCAACAAGAGCCTCTAGTTCGTGGTTTAGATCCATTATGGATTGAGAAGATGGAGGGTGACGGTAAAATTCAACCTGCAGAGCCATTAGGTGATATTCACATGCCTAATAACTCATTTGTACCGTTTATGATGTCCTTAGGTTTATTCATTGCAGGTTTTGGCGTTATGTTCCAAGGTTCTTACTGGATCTTAGCAGTAATCGGTTTTGGAATTACTGCAGGAAGTATGCTTTACCGCTCATTCAAGGACGATCTTGGTTATCACGTCCACAAAGAGGATTTAGAAGATGAAAAGGGGGATGGTTCTAATGGCTGATGATATGCTTAAATCAACAAACTTGCCTCAAAACCCAGAAAGAGCCACCCTTGAAGGTCGAAACAAATTTATGGGTTTCTGGTTTTTCCTAGGCGGAGAAACCGTATTGTTCGCAAGTTTATTCGGAACGTATCTTGCACTTAAGAATTCAACAGTAGATGGACCTGCTGCAAATGAAATATTTGGATTAGAACTTGTTTTCATTATGACGATTGTATTATTAACGAGTTCATTAACTAGTGTTTATGCAATGTATCATATGAAAAACAACGATCCTAAAAAAATGCAGCTTTGGTTAGGAATTACCGTGGCATTAGGTCTAACCTTTTTAGGCTTAGAAATTTATGAGTTTTATCACTATGTACATGGATATCACTTTGGATATACAACATCAGCGTTTTCTTCAGCCTTCTATACATTAGTTGGCTTCCACGGAGCACACGTTGCATTTGGTTTAGGTTGGATCGTTTCATTAATGATTCGTAATGCTAAACGTGGTGTTAACCTTTACAATGCACCAAAGTTTTATATTGCTAGCTTATACTGGCACTTCATTGACGTTGTATGGGTATTCATCTTCACAGTTGTATATTTAATGGGAAAGGTGGGCTAAAGTATGGCAGATAACACCAATTCCACAAATGAAAAACAACAGTTTTATCGTAAAAAGCATAAAGAGGAAATGAAACATCATGTTCTAACATTCGCGATGATGATTGCCTTTACGTTAATCGCTTTTGGTTTAGTCATCTCTGGTGTTAGTGCAATGTTCACTGTTCCAATTATTTTAGTATTAGCTGCAGTTCAAGTATTGTTCCAGTTATATTATTTCATGCACATGAATCAAGAAGGTCATGAAATGCCTGCATTAATGATTTATTCAGGTATCTTTGCAGCTATTCTAACGGTATTAGCGTTAACAACCATCGTTTGGTGGGGATCATAATATAAAAGAGGCTTCCTAAACTTAGGAAGCCTCTTTATTTATTCTTGTTGGTACTGAACATAGTTAATATGATTATCTTAAATTCAACAATTTTATTAACGAATCGCGATTTAGTCGAGTTATATTTAGGTTTGTTGTATACTAAATATTGAGAGAAGAAGTACCTTCGAGGTGATAACACATGTGGGATAAAATTCAGATTTTTGGTTTTAGGGCACTATGGAGTCCTGATATCATTGTAATAACATTATTATTAGGTATTATATATTTTGTATTAACTGGTCCTTTAAAGCATAAAACTGGCTTAAAAGAAGGGCCGACTAGAAAACAAAAAATAAATGTATATCTAGCCTTATTACTGTTCTATGCAGTTAAAGGTTCTCCATTATACTTACTGTCTCATATCTTGCTAATGGCACATATGGTCCAAATGGCTGTACTTTATTTAATTATACCAATCTTAATAATCAAAGGGTTACCCGTAGAATGGTGGAGAAAATTATTTAACACTCCGGTTATAAGAAACGTTTTAAATTTACTTACGAAACCTTTAGTCGCAGTTATCTTCTTTAATGGATTATTTTCTTTATACCATTTACCAGTGATATTAGATTTCTCTAAAACAAGTAATTTTGTACATTGGTCGGTTACATTATTTATCTTGTTTGCTGCTTTTTGTTTTTGGTGGCCATTAATTACACCACTAGAAGAACAAGAATATTTGAAGCCTTTATATAAAATCTTCTATATTTTCGGCAGTGGTATGTTGATTACGCCAGCTTGTGGTTTAATTATTTTTGCAAGCGATCCATTGTACGCAACTTATTCTCAACCAGATGCTTTTACGCAGGCAATGGCACTCTGTGTACCTCCAGATGTATTGCAGAATATGAATTTAGGGGGTCCGCAATTATTCCTTAATATGCCACTTGTATACGACCAGCAAGCAGCTGGCATTATTATGAAAGTATTACAAGAGTTAATTTATGGCGGTGTCTTAGCAAAAGTGTTCTATCATTGGTACAACAAGGAAAATAAAGGTATTGATCCGTTACCATCACAGCAAACTTTAACGCCAAATTATGAAAGAGGTTGATCCAAATTGAACTTGCCACTTCTTCCGACACTTAGTACGTCATTTATTGTGATAAGTGCCATCTTTATTGCAATCGGTTGGGTTCTAATAGCTAATAATAAGCCTAAACAGCATAAAAAAGTAATGATTACTGCTGCTGTTTTTGCTTTATCCTTCTTTATTATCTATATGTCTAGAACAATCTTTATTGGAAACACGAGCTTTGGTGGACCAGAGGATATGAAGATTTTCTATACAGTCTTTCTTATTTTTCATATCATTCTAGCTACAACTGGGGCTGTATTTGGACTTGTCACGTTAACGTTAGCGTTTAAACGAAATATTAGTAAGCATAGAAAAATTGGACCTGTCACAAGTGTTATTTGGTTCTTCACTGCTATTACAGGAGTTGCTGTTTATTTATTACTTTATGTACTGTATGAAGGTGAACACGGACAGAATTTGTTTCAGGCTATTTTTGGAGCGTAGTTATCAGATGCCCAGTAGGCTATAAATATCCACTGGGCATCTTTTTTATCCATATAGAAAAAGCGAAACACTTAGATCAAAGGAGTGTTTCGCTTTTTTTGAGTTTAAATTTTGGCTCTAGAATATTTGTTGGGGTATAGATTACTTTCTGATAATTTGTTTGAAGTAATCTTAGGTTAACCTTTCAGGTTAGGCCTTCCCTTTCCGCGGGCGATCCGCGAGCCTCCTCGAACTTCACTAACGTTTCGTTCTGTGGGGTCTCGCC
>NZ_JBHUMZ010000040.1:0-11995 GCF_042685285.1 Piscibacillus salipiscarius
TTATATACGACCTTTTTCAAAATTAAATTGCCACAGCCCTGTTGAATACAGGACCGTGGCAGCATAGGTGTTTTTTCTTGTCTCATTTCCCTGGGTCAGTTCAAATAAGCAAGGGTTTATCTTAATCCTTTTTCTTCTAATATATCTATTAATAAGTCAGGACGGTCTGTGATAATTCCATCAACTCCAGCATCGACTAATTTTCTCATCGTTTCTTCATCATTAACGGTCCAGTAATGAACATCCATTCCTAATCTATGAGCACCTTCGATGACTTCGTCAGTAAAAAAATCAAAATATTTATTTTCTAAAGGTAATTGAATGGCATGTCCTCTTGGTTTAAAAAGGTTCCGAGCCCAAAGTTTGTTGGTTATGATAAAGTTAAACGCTGACTGTTCTCCAGTTCCTAAGGCAACTTTTCCTTTTGAGTATTCATTAAATCTATCGATAATTTCTTGGTCAAAAGATGAAACTAACACGCGGTTTTGCATATCATACTCTTGAATCAATTCCCATAGTTTAAATGCTATATCTCCATATAATTTGGGAGGGTTTGTATGTTTAATTTCAAGCATATAATTCAAGTTAGGGTATTCTTTAAAAACTTCTT
Source organism: Piscibacillus salipiscarius (assembly GCF_042685285.1). Classification (NCBI taxonomy): domain Bacteria; kingdom Bacillati; phylum Bacillota; class Bacilli; order Caryophanales; family Bacillaceae; genus Piscibacillus; species Piscibacillus salipiscarius. The sequence continues at coordinate 611 of NZ_JBHUMZ010000040.1, forward strand.
CCAAAGTTGGTTTATATACACCAAGCCCTCTAAAGGAATATTCTCCGTTCAAATCTATAAAATGAAAGCCTGCATCAAGCATTTGGAATTCTTCTAACGTCAATTCGGCAACTAACCCCGAACCATCTGTTGTACGATCCACTGATGGATCGTGCATGAGAACCAAATGTCCATCTTTTGTTATATGAATATCGAGCTCAATCATATCCACTCCAAGTTCTGCTGATTTTTCTATGGCTGTCATTGTGTTTCCTGGCGCAATTAAATCTCCAGATCTGTGCGCAATAACGAGTGGACCATCATGATCAGGTTCTAGTATGGATTGTTGTGAGACATTTGGCTGAGGTTTAATATATAAAATGTAAAACGCAAGTGAATAGACCAATATTATAGATATTAAAATTAGGATGAGTTTTTTTATCATTTAATTCACTCCAGAAGTTTACGAGCTGGTCCATGTATTATTATTTTATGATACATATATACCTTTTTTCTAAATGATTATAACATTTTTATTCAAAACTTTGAGTCATATTAATGAATTGAAATATAGTAAGTGATAAGATTAGTCTTAATAGATTATTTTAATGAAGGGAGCTAATCAATATGCAAGAACAAGTCATTCAATATTTAAAAGACCATCGAGAAGAACATCTTAATCAATTAAAAGAATTTTTAGCTATTCCTAGTATAAGCGCTTTGTCTGAACATCATGATGATGTAGTGAAAGCTGCCGAGTGGGTAAAAGAAGACCTCTTAAATAGTGGTTTTAATCAAGCTGAAGTCATGCCATCTGATGGAAAGCCCGTCGTATATGGTGAAGTTATTAAAAACCCTAATGCTCCAACTGTATTAATATACGGCCATTACGATGTACAACCCGTTGACCCAGTCGAATTATGGGAATCAGAGCCGTTTGATGCTACCATCCGTGATGATAAATTATATGCTCGCGGAGCAACTGATGATAAGGGTCAAGTATTCATGCATATGAAGGTAATGGAAGCTGTATTAAAAACAGTCGATACACCTCCAGTTAACTTCAAAGTATTAATAGAAGGGGAAGAAGAAATCGGTAGCCCGACACTTCCTAAATTCTGCGAGGAACATCAGGAAATGTTGGCGGCTGACCTAATTGTTGTTTCTGACTCGGCATTAATTGAAAAGGGTAAGCCAACGATTACATACGGATTACGCGGTCTAGCTGGAATTCAGATTGATGTTAAAGGGGCAAAAGGTGACCTGCATTCAGGTGAGTATGGTGGAGGTGTCATGAACCCTATTCATGCATTAGTCAAAATTCTAGATTCTTTCCGTGATGAAAATAACAAAATATTAGTAGATGGATTCTATGATCAAATTCCTGAGTTATCTGAAGAGGAGCGTAAAGCTCTTGCAGATGTACCATTTAATGAAGAGCAATTACGTCAGGATTTAGATGTACCAGAGCTCACGGGTGAAGAAGGTTACTCTTATGTTGAGAGGACCTCAGTAAGACCAACTCTTGAAATAAACGGTATTTATGGCGGTTTCCAAGGTGAAGGGATTAAAACTGTATTACCGTCTGAAGCGGCTGCTAAAATTACTTGTAGGTTAGTTCCAGATCAAGATCCTGAAAAAATTGTTGAGCAATTAACCAAACACGTTGAGAAAAATACTCCAAAAGGGGTTAACGTTTCAGTAACGCCATTTGATAAGGGTAAACCTTACGTTACGCCGTTTGATCACCCAGTTATTCAAACAGCTGCGAAAGCTTACGAGAAAGTTTATAACGAAGAAACAGCTTATATTCGTGGTGGAGGCTCGATTCCAATTGTTGCTGAGCTTGATCGTATTTTACAAGTTCCAGTGGTGCTCATGGGCTTTGGTCTTCCAGATGAAAACTTACACGCACCTAATGAACATTTCCATTTAGAAAACTTTGATAAAGGGATGGAAACTCTAGCTCATTATTGGTTTATGTTAGAGAATGTAAAATAAAGTATATAAAGCATTCGGCTTGGGCCGAGTGCTTTTTTTGTTATTGTAATTTGAAAATTCAATACAAAATTTTAGTTTTTAATGTTAAACTATATCTGGAAATTATTGAAAGAATCGGTGATAACTTCACAAAGTCTTTGTGTAAATGTTTTAGTTCTTGCCGATATATTTTTTAGAGGGAGGTGAAACAATGAATAAAAGATTAGTTCACGGTAACGAAACTACATATTTCGTTATATCAGTCATCTATAGTATTTTTGTATATTTTATATTACTAATTTCCATTATAGGAATTCCTTATTTATTGTTAATTTTATTGGTTTCTTTCATTATTAATGGATTATTTATTGCTAATATCCGTAATAATGGTGTGAAGGTTACTGAGAAGCAATTTCCCAAGATAGCTCATCGTACAAGAGAGATAGCGAATAACATGGGACTCATTAAAGTTCCAGATGTATTTATTATACAATCAGGTGGTTTATTAAACGCATTTGCTACTAAGTTTTTTGGTAGAAACTTTGTCGTTTTGTACTCTGACATTGTTGAAATAATTGAACAAGGTAATGATGAAGAATTAGAATTTATCATTGCGCACGAATTAGCTCATGTAAAGCGAAGACACGTCACTAAAAACACGCTATTGTTACCAGCCATGTATACGCCATTTTTGGGCAAAGCTTACTCACGAGCATGTGAATATACATGTGATCGTATGGCAGCTATATATACTGGAAACATTAATGCTTCAATTAACGCACTTATGATTTTAGCCTCAGGTAAATATTTATATGATCAGGTCAACCTCGAAGAGTATATTAGTCAACAAAGGATGGAGGGAGGCTTCTTTATATGGTTAAGTCATATAACTTCTACTCATCCACCTTTACCACATAGAATTCAAAAAATGAAACATATCAGTGATGCGCCTGAATTTTATGGCTTTAGTACAAATGATTTCCGTAAAGAACCAATTGCTTAGATAATTAAAAGAGATTAATTATGTAAGATGATTTCTGTAACAACAGGAATCATCTTTTTTGTTATTTTAATTAAATCAACCCAATATAGTCATGTTTTATGAATCACGAGTTAAACTAGAGCTTAAATAATAATAAAAGAAGTGGTTGAATTTGATTAAAAAATTATTTTTGAAGTTAAAAAACAGTGTCTGGGTCATTCCGGTTGTTTATTGTCTAGTCGCTCTATTGCTGACACTGCTGATTATGTTTATAGACTATGATCGGATTAATTATCTAGATGAATATATACCTGAAATACTCTATACTGACGCAGAGCTTGGTAAAGACATTTTAGGCGTGATCGCAGGTGCCTTATTAACAATGACCACTATTACGTTTTCAACAATTATGATTGTTCTTACGACTTATTCGTCACAGTTCTCTCCAAGAACACTCCAAAACTTTCTAACAGATCAGAGAACATTAACGGTTTTAGGTGTGTTCATGGGAGGTTTTTTATATTCAATCATCAGTTTATTATTTTTGCACGTTGAACAACCAGATAAGCAGATTCTTGCGGCTGCGTTCTCTGTTGCGTTATCGATTATTTGTTTGGGATTCTTTGCCTTCTTTATTCAGCATGTTGCAACGTTTATACAAGTTTCGAATTTAATCACGAGTATCACTGAAGAAGCCAAGAATAACCTAGAAGAGTTTCATAAGAAAGTTGATCAAACAGATTACATTAAGGAGCTCGATGAACCTATAATACCTCAGTCTTATTCCTACAAGACTGAGTTGAGAAGTCCAAGGTATGGTTATTTACAAATTATCGATTACGAAAGCTTGTACGAAGTGGCTCAAGAACATGATTTGATCGTGGTGATGACGAAGGAAATCGGTCGGTTTGTCATTGATGATACGCCGCTTGCAGTCGTCTATCATAGAGAAGAGAAAAAGTCGCCACACGATTTAATTGATGCCTTTACAATAGGGAGTGAACGAAATGCAAGTGAGGATGTTCAATATACGATTCAAAAATTAGAAGAAATTGCACTTAGGGCTATCTCATCAGGCATTAATGACCCACATACAGCAATTGATTGTATTCAACATTTAGGAAAAATACTATTAATGATAACACGATATCATAAAGAACATCTCGTTTACACTGAAGCTGGGAAGATTAGAGTCGTTTCAAAACAACGTCAATTAAAAGATATATTATACCAGTCTTTTTATCAAATTATCATTTGTATGGATGAAGATGTATCTATTCTTTTTGTGTTGATGGACACGTTAATATTAATCGGGGAAAATAGTCGTCCAAGTGTACAAGTGATGATCAGGGAGTTATATCAATATTTAAGAGCTAATTTTAATATCTCGAGTTTAAAGCCATTAGACCTCCATTATTTTGAACAAAAAGAAAAACGAATACTTGAATTAGACAAAATTTCTTAAAATTCTAAATTGACTGTATTCATTTGGCATCATTATAATAAAATTATAGTGATGTCAGACTTGATAGGTGATGAGAATGGGTATAGTCATGGAAGACATAGTGGACTTAAAGGTTATGGAGGATGCTAATGTCATTGCTGGTCATAAGCATTTAAAAAACACGACTGTTGAATGGGTATCTGTAATGGAAGTTCCCGTAGAAAATTTTGTGCGTAAGCATGAGTTTGTATTAACGACAGGGATTGGATGTGCAGACGACCCCATTTTATTTGAAAAATTTGTTCAAGATGTGATCCAATCAGGAGCTTCGGCATTAACAATCTCAACTGGCAGGCACATTTTAAATGTACCAGAACGTGTGGTTGAGATAGCAGAGGAATCTGATTTTATTTTAATTGAAATTCCTTGGAAGATTCGATTTTCTGATATTATTCAAGAAGTTATAGATGCGATTAATCGCGAGAATGAGTGGGAGCGTGAAAAAGCAGAACAATTAAGGCAGAAGCTGACTGATTGTGTGCTTAGTGGTGGATCTTTGAAAGATATACTCGAGCTCTTACATCATAATATTAATATTCCTGTTGCGATCAGTGACCAGAGACAGATCGTCCGAGCTAATTATGAATTTGACCCTGAAATAATAAAAGTATTGAATGGTCATACTCAAGGTGAAATAAAAAAATTAGATAAACCTGAAGTTCCATTAGAGGAACATCCATTGTATCATCACTTAGATCAATATTATGTTAATGATAAGACCTGTTATGAGCTAAGTATTTTTTCGAATGATAAAAGGCAAGGATATTTATTATTCAAACCTGAACATTCTAAGGATTTATCAAGATTAACGATGAATGCACTGGAACATGGATTAACTGCATGTGCTTTATATTTTTTAACTGAAAATGCGATTGAAACGACGGAAATAAGGTTAAAAGATAATTTTATTTTGGATCTAGCAAAGGAAAAACAGGAACTGACAACCAAAATCTTATCTAAAGGCGAATTATTAGGATATGATTTGGCCAAATCTTATGCGTGTATGGTGGGTGATTTTCAAACCGTTGACATTGCAGAACATGAAAATGATCGTTCAATGCAGTCATCACTACATAGTTTGAACTATTATGTTCAAAAGGAAATTACGCATGCTAGTCAGCAGCTTGGACGTAAAACGATGTCAACATTTGATGATGGTGAGGTCATTATTTTTCTAGAAACAGATGATTTTGCTTATCAAGAGAACGTTAATCATTTTCTGGATATGGTCGAAAGGAGGCTACACGATCAGCTGACGAATTTAGATTTTGCATGGGGAGTCGGTTTTCACAGAGGAGATGGTAACGTATTTTACGAAAGTTACCAGCAGGCAAGGACGGCTTTAGATATTCACACTCGTCAGTACGGATTTGGTGAGCGAACATTTTTTGAAGAGACGAGAGTGAACCGATTATTGCTGATACTTACTCACGACCGGGAAGTTGTAAAGCATGTACAAGAGATTTTAGAACCTTTAGTTGATTATGATCTAAAGCGAAAAACGGATTTAATCCAGACATTTATGACTTACCAAAAATATAAAGGGAACGTTAGCCAAACTGCTAGGGCACTAAATCTACACAGACAATCACTATTGTATCGCCTGAGAAATATTGAGAAATTAACAAAATTATCTTTAGTCGATGCTGATGATTCGTTTTTATTAGAGTTTAGCGTAAGGCTATGGATGTTGAATCAATTTAAGGAGTAAAGCAGCTCGTCGTGGCGAGCTGTTTTTTAATTTTACAAATTGTATAAAGCCTAAACAAAAAAGTTCATACACTTTGAACATTACATTTGAGCTTCTGTCTACGTACAATAATAATAAGAAATCTAAAAATTCAGTCATTAGGTGAAGGGAGGATGTAAAGGTGTTGGATTTTGACATATTGGAGTATCAGAAACGACTTGAAAAAACAAAAAGAAGTATGGAAGCGAAAGGGATAGAGGTTCTGCTTATTACCGATCCGGCCAATATGAATTATTTATCTGGTTATGATGCGTGGTCATTTTATGTCCACCAGATGTTAATTGTGATTATTGATGAACCTCAGCCTATCTGGATTGGGCGCTATATGGATGCACCAGGGGCCAAGGCCAAAACTTGGATGTACGACGAGAATACGATGGCCTACCCAGATTATTATGTTCAATCAATGGAGTATCATCCAATGGAGTTCATCGCTGAAATATTAGAACAAATTGGTCAGGGGAACCGTTCTATTGGTGTTGAGAAAGAGCAGTATTATTTTACAGCTAAAGCATTTGACGTTTTAAAAGAAAAATTGCCTAATGCAACATTTAAAGATGCAACTAGTTTAGTTAATTGGGTGAGAATTATTAAATCGCCTCAAGAGATAGAGTATATTCGCCGCGCTGCTAGAATCGCTGAGCAAGCCATGACTGCGGGACTAAATAGTATTCACACAGGGTCCCGCGAATGTGATGCAGCTGCGAGTATCTTTTTTGAATTAGTAAGGGGCACTGAAGAACATGGTGGGGATTACCCGTCAATCGTGCCGATGCTTCCAACCGGGGAAAATACATCAACACCACATCTCACCTGGAGCGATCAGTACTTTAAAGAAGATCATTCCGTCATTGTTGAACTAGCGGGTTGTTATAAACGTTATCATTGTCCTTTAGCGAGAACAGCGCATATAGGGCAACCTTCAGAAAAACTCGAACGTCTTGCTGAAATCGTAGCTGAAGGTATTGATGAAGTCATGTCGATCGTGAAACCGGGAGTGGTGTTGGAGGAACTCGAAGAAGCTTGGCGAAAGGCAACGCGAAGATACGGCATTGAGAAGGAATCACGACTAGGTTATTCCATGGGGTTAAACTACCCGCCTGATTGGGGGGAGCACACGGCAAGCATACGAAAAGGCGATCATACGATATTACAACCAGATATGACCTTTCATTTTATTCCTGGGATTTGGTTAGATCATTATGGTTTAGAAATGAGTGAATCATTTAGAGTGACGAATACAGGTGTTGAAATGTTTACGAATTATCCAAGGGAATTACTCATTCAAAGTCCATTTAAAATGCCTGATGGTAGCGATGGAATTATTAGTTAGGAGGAGATTAAGATGATGAATGAAAAGAAATTGGGAACACAGGCACTCTGGGCAGGAGAGAAAGATCAATTAGTACATGGTGCAACTCAAGTACCAGTTGTGCATAGCGTATCCTTTGGTTATGACGACATGGATGAATGGTTTGAAGTTGCAACAGGTCAGAAGGAAGGGCACATTTATGGACGTAATACGAATCCAACTGTTCAGGCTTTTGAAGACAAAGTTAAGATTTTAGAAGGCGCTGAAGCTGCTACTAGTTTTTCAACGGGAATGGCGGCCATTAGTAATACACTTGCGACCTTTTTGTATCCAGGCGACCGAATCGTATCCATCAAGGATACGTATGGCGGTACAAATAAAATTTTTACAGAATTTTTACCTAAGCAACAAATACATGTTGAGTTATGTGACACAGGTGATCATGCAGCGATTGAAAAGGAAGTAGAAAAAGGATGTAAAGTTCTTTATTTAGAAACGCCAACAAACCCCACGGTTAAGATTACAGACATAGAACGAATGGTCAAAGCAGGTCGTGCAGCTGGTGCATTAGTGATTATTGACAATACGTTTGCAACCCCAATTAACCAAAATCCTATTGAACTTGGAGTTGACTTGGTCATTCATAGTGCCACGAAGTTCTTAGGAGGTCACGCAGATGCTTTAGGTGGAGTGGTTTGTGGACGTGAGGATTTAGTTGAACAAATTTATCACTATCGTGAAATTAATGGAGCAACCTTAGATCCAATGGCGGCTTATTTATTATTACGTGGAATGAAAACGCTTCATTTAAGAATTGAGCGCCAGAATTACAATGCACAAAAAGTTGCTGAGTATTTGAAAACAGTGGATGCTGTTGATGATGTGTTTTATCCAGGTTTAGAGAGTCATCCAGGTCACGATATTGCGAATAAGCAAATGCGAGGCTTTGGAGGTATGTTAAGTTTTTCAGTAAAAGGCGGAATGGAAACCGTCCGTCATTTACTTCCTAAACTTAAATATGCAAATCGAGCAGCAAACCTTGGAGCTGTTGAGACAATTGTAGGTCCAGCACGTACAACAAGTCACGTAGAATGTACACCTGAGGAAAGAGCGGCGATGGGAATACCAGAAGGTCTCGTTCGATACTCAGCAGGTGTTGAAGATCTTGATGATTTAATTGCAGATTTAGAGCAAGCTTTTGCATCATTACCTGAAGATGTCTTAGCAAAGTAAGGAGGGGTTTGATGAAAATAGCATTTGTTGGTTTCGGCGGTGTCGGTCAGGCACTTGCTGAAATTTTAGAAGACAAAAAAGAAGTATTATCCAAACAATATGGTCTAAACGCAACTGTTGTTGCGGTATCCGATATGATGAAAGGTGCTGCATATGATCCCGATGGATTAAACATTCCTCAATTGCTTACAGCTGTTCGTGAGGAAGGGCGAGTAGACGCTTATCCAAATGCGAAAGAATATGGGCTTGATAGTTTAGAGACTATAAAGCACACCAATGCTGATTTAATTGTTGAAGTGACGTTTACGGATGTTCAAACAGGTCAACCAGCGATTGATCATTGTGAAGCTGCTTTTAAACACGGCAAAAGTGTCGTAACGACTAACAAAGGTCCAGTTGCTCTAAAATTAGAAGAATTACAAGCCGTTGCTAACGAAAATAGTTGCTTCTTTGGTTTTGAAGGAACGGTTATGAGCGGAACACCAGCATTAAGACTTCCTAAAACAACCCTCATGGGTAACGATATTTATGAAGTGGTTGGCATTCTTAACGGCACGACGAATTACATCTTAACTGAAATGGAAAAAGGGCTATCGTTTGATCAAGCGTTAAAACAAGCACAAGAATTCGGTTATGCCGAAGCTGATCCTACGAGTGATATTGAAGGCTATGATGTACGTTATAAGGCAGCTATCTTATCCCATTACGTTATGGGGGAGAAAGTGAATGCTCTTGATATTCCTTGCACGGGAATAGCTGATCTGACGGACGAAATGATTCAAAGTGCAATAAACGAAAATAAACGTTGGAAGCTTCTAGCAAGAATTAGAAAGACCGATCAAGGTGTTGAAGTAAGAGTTGGCCCTGAGAAAATTGACGCGACCCACCCACTTGCAAGTGTTCAAGGAGCTACCAATGCTATTTTATATGAATGTGATTTATCTGGTCCAATTATGTTAACAGGAGCTGGGGCTGGCCTTAAGGAAACCGGATTTTCTTTATTAATTGATTTGATTCACGCTTATCAAGTCGATCAAAAAATAAGTGTATCGTGAGGTGATTAAGTGAAACAACTACAAGTGAAAGCTGAAAAAATGTTACTAGCAGGTAAATGGGTTGACGCTGCTAAAACATTTGGTGTGTATGATCCACAAGATAACAGATTAGTTGCTCATGTTCCTTTATCAACAAAGGAAGATATGAAAAGGGCAATTGATGAAGCTGAAAAGTCATTTAAACGCAATAAAAACTGGCCGACTCACGAGCGAATAAAAGTTCTGAAGGCCGCAGTAGAATACATGAATGAAAATAAAGAACTTTACGCCCAAACAATCGCAACAGAAGGTAGTAAAACGATAACTGAAGCCCGCGGAGAAGTGAAAAGAGCTATGCAAACTTTGGAAATAAGTGCTGAGGAAGCAAGGCGCCTAAAAGGTGAGACGATTAATTTTGACCAAAATGAAGGCAGTGAAAACCGATTAGGGTATTATTATCGTTTCCCAGTTGGAGTAGTTGGGGCGATTACACCATTTAATGATCCATTAAATTTAGTTGCTCATAAAGTAGGTCCTGCCCTTGCTGCTGGTAACGCGATCGTAGTTAAACCAGCCTCTGTTACACCATTAAGTGCGTTACTACTTGCTGATGCTTTTGAAGCGGCAGGATTACCAAAAGGAATGTTAAGCGTCATTACAGGGTCTGGTAAGGATCTAGGAGAAACACTTGTCCAGCATCCAGCGGTTAAGATGGTTTCCTTCACTGGAGGACTGAATACAGGTGAAAAAGTAGCCGAACAATCTGGTATTAAACATATTGGAATGGAGCTAGGTTCAAATTCACCAGCTATTGTCTTAAGTGATAGTGACTTAGATGATGCGGTTTCCTCATGTGTCTCTGGCGCGTTTGGAGCTGTAGGTCAAAACTGTATTGGAGTTCAGAGAATATACGTAGAACGTCAAGTATATGATGAGTTTGTTAAGAAAATGGTGTTTCAAACTAATGCATTAAAGGTTGGTGATAAACTCTCCGACGAAACAGATGTCGGACCGTTAATTACCGAAAAAGAAGCTTTGCGTGTTGAAGAATGGGTTCAAGATGCGGTTGAGAAAGGTGGTAAAGTACTAACAGGCGGGAAAAGGGATGGGGCTTATTATTTGCCAACCATTTTAGCAGATGTTCCTGATTCAACTAAAATTGTAAATGAAGAAATTTTTGGTCCTGTAGTAACTGTTTTTCCCGTCGATTCATTAGAAGAAGCCATCGAAAAGTCAAATCATGTGGAATACGGTTTACAGGCAGGTATTTTCACAAAAAATTTAGATCACGCATTTTATGCCGTTCAGCATTTAGAATGTGGTGGTGTAATGGTAAATGACACCAGTGACTATCGAATTGATGAAATGCCTTTCGGTGGTGTTAAAAGTTCTGGCTTAGGTCGTGAAGGAGTCCGCTTTTCCATTGAAAAGATGACTGAACCTAAGGTCGTTGCAATTAAATTATCATAATGCTAGAACCTGGCCGTATGTGGCTAGGTTCTTTTCATTACGTCTTTAAAAACCACACGCTCTGCGTGTGTGACAATGAAACTTTTAGAGTGGTAACAAAAAAGATCTCCTCTCGGTTATAATGAACATTGGCCGTCAAAC
>NZ_JBHUMZ010000041.1:0-14178 GCF_042685285.1 Piscibacillus salipiscarius
ATAGGTCCTCCTTATGATGAATGTTTGTTTGTGCTATGACAGCATCATAACGGAGGGCCCTTTTTAATTCAAGAGGTGAAAACCTGATTCGATAGGAATGCTCCTACGGGAACAGCACGAACTGACAATCATCCAAAGTGAACGCAAGTGAACTTTGGGAAGCCTACGCCGTACCCGTGGAAAGCGATGTGTATTTCCATTGCGATATACGAACTACTTCCTTGATAAAGCGTCCTAGTTATAGGGACTTTTTTAACCAGTCCACTAATTGGGGAATAGTTACACAACGTCTACTAGGCTTTTATTATATATCGCTTTTTTTATAAGAACGCTTTAGGATTAAGTATTGTTCAATTTCATTCAAAAGTAAATACAAATTAGCTCTTTCTTCAAAACCTTGACGGTCTTTTGGTAGTTCTTCTTTATTAAATTGCTTTCTAATATTGCTTAACTGTTCTAAATATTTTATCGCTGTGTTCTGTGGTTGAACATTTTTTGAAAGATTTTCAAATAGCTCTCCGATATAGTAATATTCATCCTCAGTTGCATGAATTCGGCTAATTAATGGTAACATTCGTTCTAAAATCTCAAATTGCTTTTGCCTCATATGAAAATAATGATAATAAGGATGATGGCTCCTTAATAAATGGTTTTCAACATCACGAGAAGCAAGTTCGCTTGCCTGATCTAATAATTGTGATACCTTTGTAAGTTCTGCCCCTGTCCAAGAGTGATCACCCGTTTTAAGAAAATGGGCAATTTCTTTTAATATGACTGAAAAATTCTTCTCGACATCTTTCTGAACCTCTTCTAAATTAGATTCTAAACTTGGCATGTATAAATTTAATACAAGTGCCACACCTATGCCGACAAGTAGCAATACAATCTCATTAATGATTAAACCTAATGTCACTTCTCCTGCCCCATATACATGAAGGATAATAACAGAACTGGTAATGACACCTTCAGTGATTTTTAACTTAACCGTGATTGGAATGAATATTAATAATACGATTCCAACCGTAAGCGGGAAGTAACCAATTAATTCAAACATGAATGCGGATACGGCAAGCCCAATTATACACGCATAAAACCGATACCAAGCGTTTAATATAGAACTTCTTCTAGTTATTTTAATACATAAAATAGTTAAAATAGCTGCAGAGATAAAATTATCTAAGTTTAATAGTTGTGCTATAAAGATAGAAATTGGAGCACCAATAGCTGTTTTAATCGTTCTTGAACCAATCTTAAACATGATTGTTCCTCTCTAATTTCTTTTTACTAACACTATAACGCATAATATCGCTTATGAAAAAGAAAAAGGTGGCTGTAAACCACCTTTTTCTTAATATTCTTCGCAGTATTCATCAAATAATGTTTGTAATTGCTGAACAACTTCCATTGGTGTTGAGCTTTCAATTTCATGGCGCTCAACCATTTTTTGAATCTTACCATCTTTAATAAGTGCAAACGATGGAGATGAAGGTGGATATCCTTCGAAATATTCTCTCGCCTTCTCTGTTGCTTCACGATCTTGTCCAGCGAAAACCGTAACTAAATGATCTGGGCGATGATCATGATGAATGGCATTAGCAGCAGCTGGACGAGCAACGCCCCCTGCACAACCACATGTTGAATTCACCATTACTAACGTTGTACCTTTGCGAGAAAAAGCTTCATCTACCTCTTCAGGTGTTGTTAGGTTTTCGAATCCTGCTTCGTTAATCTCAGTACGAGCTTGATTAACGAAATCTTGCATATAAATGTTAAAATCCATTCCGAATGGCTCCTTTTTCTAAATATTTAAGTATTCAATAATATCCTATCAATATTATGTATTCCTTTCAATTATATTGCAAATATTCATGTCCGTATGAACCAAAAAGTTCATTGTGACAAACCATTTATCTAATGTTATAATATGTTAGATTTTTCTAGGATAAGGAGATAAACATTAAAACATGATTAAGACATTTTTCTCATACTACAAACCCCATAGAAAACTATTCGTAATTGATTTTACAAGCGCTGTCATCGTCGCCATACTAGAATTGGCCTTTCCAGTCGCTGTCCAGTGGTTTATCGATGATTTATTAAAAGGACCAAATAAAGATTGGAATATAATCATAACTGTCAGTATCATACTACTGCTAGTTTACTTACTGAGCACCTTTCTTCAGTTTGTCGTTAGTTACCTAGGTCACAAGCTTGGGATCAATATAGAAACCGATATGCGTGAAGAGCTTTTTACACATGTTCAGCGTCAATCATTCCGTTTTTTTGATAACACTAAAACAGGCCATATTATGAGCCGTATTACGAATGACCTGTTTGATATAGGAGAATTAGCTCACCACGGACCTGAGGATGCTTTTATTGCCATTATGACATTCTTCGGTGCCTTTAGCATTATGTTTTACTTTAATCCTACTCTTGCCTTAATCGCACTTGTTATGGTTCCGCTTTTAGTTGCACTCGTAACTTATTGTAACATTGCTATGAATAAAGCCTGGAGTAATATGTATGGGAGAATAGCTGACGTTAACGCACGGGTTGAAGACGCTGTATCGGGTGTCCGTGTGGTTCAATCTTTCACAAATGAAGACTTTGAGATTAATCGATTCCGCAAGGATAATGGATTGTTTCGTATAGCTAAAATCGGTGCCTACCGCGTAATGGCATGGACACATTCTAGTATTTATATGATGACTAGACTGCTGACATTACTCGTGTTAGTCGTCGGATCTTGGCTTGTTTTTAACGGACAATTAACCCACGGAGAATTAGTACTTTTCGTTTTATTTACTAATGTTTTAATCAAACCTATCGATAAAATTAGTGCCTTGTTAGAGTTATATCCTAAAGGAATGGCTGGTTTTAAACGTTTTCGTAACTTAGTAGAACAAGAGCCTGATATTGAAGACGCTCCGCAAGCTAAGGGTGTTCAAAACCTTAAAGGGGATATTAAATTTCACAATGTGGATTTCTCTTATGATAGATATAAAACAGTATTAGAAAATATTAACCTGAACATCCACACAGGTGAAACCGTTGCGTTTGTTGGACCATCTGGTGCCGGAAAGTCAACTATTTGTTCATTAATACCAAGGTTTTATGATGTGAACAACGGTTCCATCACAATTGATGGTATCGATATCAAAGGTATGACAAAAAAATCACTAAGACAGCAAATAGGTATTGTGCAACAGGATGTCTTTCTATTTACCGGAACAGTGCGTGAGAATATTGCATACGGTAAACAAGATGCAACTGAGCATGAAATTCGTGAAGCAGCTAGAAAAGCTCACCTAGATGATGTTATTGCCAACTTACCTCAAGGCTACGATACACAAATAGGAGAGCGCGGTTTAAAGCTTTCAGGTGGACAAAAACAAAGGCTTGCGATTGCGAGGATGTTTTTAAAAAATCCTCCAATTCTTATTTTAGATGAGGCGACATCTGCTTTAGACACTCAGACTGAGAAAGTCATTCAGAAATCACTAAATGAATTGGCTGAGAACCGCACAACATTAGTTATAGCACACAGACTTGCTACCATTCGAGGTGCGGATCGTGTAATTGTTGTGACAAATGATGGCATTGCAGAGCAAGGAACATATGAGGAACTAATATCTGCTGATGGCATATTTGCTAACTTGCATAAAATTCAATTTGATATAAAGGAATAACTAAAAAGGCTCGGGATTTGTCCCGAGCCTTTCAACTTAATATACTGACGTATTATCCTTCGACATATTTTCTAAAATCTCTTTAACTCGCTGCAAGAAATTTCCGCATACGAGTCCATCTAAAATTCTGTGATCTAGTGATAAGCATAAATTTACCATATCACGTGCAGCAAACATTCCATTCATATAAACCGGCTTCTTCACAATGGATTCCACTTGTAAGATCGCTGCTTGAGGGTGATTAATTACACCCATAGATTGAACGGAACCAAACGAACCAGTGTTATTAACTGTAAACGTTCCGCCTTGCATATCATCATTTGTTAATTTACCTTGGCGCGCTTTATTAGCTAAATCGACAATGTCTTTTGCAATGCCTTTGATACTCTTCTCATCCGCATTCTTAATTACTGGGACAAATAACTGATTCTCATTAGCTACCGCAATGGATAGATTAATGTCTTTTTTCTGGATAATTTTATCTCCAGCCCATGAACTATTGATCTCAGGAAATTCTTTAAGCGCTTGTGCAACAGCCTTTACAAAGAAAGCAAAGTAAGTTAAAGAAAACCCTTCTTTACGTTTGAAATCCTCTTTCAATTCATCACGTAAATTAACTAAATTAGTAACATCCACTTCAACCATCATCCATGCATGAGGAATCTCAGTCTTAGACTTGACCATATTTTGGGCAATAGCCTTACGTACGCCTGATACTGGAATCTCAATATCACCAGCTTCAGCGGATGGAACATCAGCTGGTTTATTTGACTGAGCAGGCTGCTGAATGGCCTCTGTTGATTTATCTTGAGTGTTTGATTGATCAGTTTGAGATCCGCTTTGAGGGATATTACCAGAATCAATTATTTTCTCTAAATCTTTACGAGTAATTCTTCCACCTCGGCCAGAACCTTCAACCTGATTTAGATCAATACTGTGTTCTTGGGCTAATTTTAACACTGCTGGAGAATAACGTTTCTTCATTGATTGATCTTGATTAGTTGATTGGTCTTCTACTGGTTCTTCTGTTTGTTCTGGTGATTCATCTGAACTTTCACTTGAACCACCTTCAACCTCAATGTAACAAATTAATTCGCCGACTTGAATGGTGTCACCTTCGTTAGCCACTAAATCTTTAATCGTACCAGTAAAAGAAGATGGTACTTCTGCATTTACTTTATCTGTCATGACTTCTGCTATTGGGTCATATTTATTGACTTCATCGCCAACACCAACTAACCAAGAGCTGATTGTACCTTCAGTAACACTCTCGCCTAGCTGTGGCATTGTAATTTTTTCTACACTCATTATTTAACCTCCTTATCCTTAGAATTCTGCTAAATCACGCATTGCTTCTTCTACTTTATCAGGGTTTACCATGAAGAATTTCTCCATTGTTGGAGCATAAGGCATTGCTGGAACATCAGGTCCTGCCAGTCTTTGAATAGGAGAATCTAAATCAAATAAGCAATTCTCAGAGATGATCGCAGCCACTTCACTCATGATACTTCCTTCTTTATTATCTTCGGTAACCAGTAACACTTTACCAGTCTTCTTAGCCGCTTCAATAATCGCCTCTTGATCTAACGGATATACGGTACGTAAATCTAAAATATGTGCAGAAATACCTTCTTCTTCTAATTTTTCTGCTGCTTGAAGAGCGAAATTGACACATAAACCATAAGTGATAACTGTAATATCATCACCCTCGCGCTTTACATCCGCTTTACCGATTGGTAATACATAATCGTCGTCTGGAACTTCACCTTTTAATAAGCGATACGCACGTTTATGTTCGAAAAATAAAACCGGGTCTTCATCACGAATTGCTGCTTTTAATAATCCTTTCGCATCATAAGGGTTTGAAGGCATAACGATCTTTAGTCCAGGTTGATTCGCAAACACTGCTTCAACTGATTGTGAGTGATAAAGGGCTCCGTGCACTCCACCACCATATGGAGCACGTATCGTAATAGGACAACTCCAATCGTTATTAGAACGATAACGAACTCTAGATGCTTCAGAGATGATTTGGTTAACAGCAGGCATAATAAAATCAGCAAACTGCATCTCAGCAATCGGTCTCATACCGTACATAGCAGCTCCTACACCAACACCAGCAATAGCCGACTCTGCTAACGGTGTATCAATGACACGTTCTTCACCGAATTGATCGTATAAACCTTCTGTTGCTTTGAAAACTCCGCCTTTTTTACCGACGTCTTCACCTAAAACAAATACTTTGTCATCACGTTCCATCTCTTCACGCATCGCTTGAGTGACCGCTTGGATATAAGATTTAACTGGCATGCTTATTCCCCTCCCTTATCAGCATAGACATACTTCAATGCATCTTCCGGTTCAGCGTAAGGTGCATTTTCAGCATAATCTGTAGCTTCATTTATTTCTTTATCTAGTTCTTTTATAAGCTCTTGTTCTTTTTCATCTGTTAGAATATCATTATCTTTTAAATATTGTGAGAAAATATGAACACAATCGTTTTTCTTCATTTCTTCAATTTCTTCTTTATCACGGTATGCTGTGTGATCATCGTCACTCGAGTGAGCAGTTAGACGGTTAGTAATGGCTTCAATTAGTGTTGGCCCTTCTCCGTTAATGGCTCTTTCTCTTGCTTCTTTAACCACTTTATAAACTTCTAATGGATCATTACCATTCACTTGGTAGCCTGGCATCCCGTAACTTTTAGCACGATCTGCAACTGTTTCTGATGCTACTTGCCTCTCAAGAGGTACTGAAATCGCGTACTTGTTATTTTCAACCATTGTAATAACCGGTAATTTATGAACACCTGCAAAGTTTAGTCCTTCATGGAAGTCGCCTTGGTTTGAAGACCCTTCACCTAAAGTGACAAATGAAGCGAAATCCTTCTTTTCCATTTTACCTGCTAAAGCTACACCAACTGCGTGTGGCAATTGGGTTGTAACAGGGGATGATCCTGTTAGAATACGGTTCTTCTTCTGCCCAAAGTGCCCTGGCATTTGACGACCACCTGAGTTAGGGTCTTCCGCTTTAGCAAAACCAGATAAAAATAGTTCTTTTGGTGTCATCCCAAATGCTAGCACCACACCCATATCACGATAATAAGGTGCTGTATAGTCCTTATCACGATCTAAAGCAAACGATGCCCCAACTTGCGCCGCTTCCTGTCCTTGACATGAAATTACAAATGGAATTTTTCCAGCACGGTTTAATAACCACATACGTTCATCAATTTTTCTAGCGAGTAACATGGTGCGATACATATCCAGTACTTGTTCATCCGTTAATCCAAGTTCTTCATGACGCTTCTTTCCCATTTTAAAACCTCCCCTTTTTATCCATGAATTTGTTTTCCTTCAACAGCTAGAGCTGCTTCACCCATAACCTCAGATAATGTAGGGTGTGGATGCACTGTATGTGCAACTTCCCAAGGTGTCGCATCTAAAACTTGAGCTAAACCTGCTTCAGAAATCATGTCTGTAACATGAGGACCAACCATGTGCACTCCTAAAAGATCCTCGGATTCCTTGTCAGCAATAATCTTGACAAAACCATCCTTTTCTCCATAGACTAATGCTTTCCCGATTGCTTGAAACGGGAACTTACCAACTTTAACATCATATCCTTGCTCTTTCGCTTGATCTTCAGTTAACCCGACACTTGCAACTTCAGGGTTAGAGTAGATACAAGTAGATATATGTTCATAATTAATTGGTAATGGATCCTCATTTGCCATATGTTCTACAGCAACAATACCTTCATGTGAGGCAACGTGAGCTAGCTGCATACCGCCAATGACATCACCTATCGCATAAATATGAGATTCTTTAGTTTGATAGTATTTATTCGTATTGATTGAGCCTTTTTCAACAATTATATCTGTATTCTCTAGACCAATGTTATCAACATTTGGTGCACGACCAACAGATACAAGCATTTTTTCTGCTACGAATGACTTTTGTTCACCTTTATGTTCTGCCTGAATCGTAACCTGTTCACTTTTTTCAAGTGTGTCAGGTAAAACTTTAGCTCCAGTGACAATTTTAATCCCTTTTTTCTTTAATAACCTTTTAACTTCTTTTGAAATATCTTTGTCTTCTGTAGGTAAAATACGCTCCATGTATTCTAAAACAGTGACTTCAACTCCAAAATCATTGAGCATAGATGCCCATTCGATTCCAATGACGCCGCCACCAACAATCACAACGGATTTAGGAAGCTCATCTAAATTTAGAGCATGATCAGATGACAGTACCATTTCACCATCAAGTTCTAAACCAGGTAAAGATTTCGGCTTTGATCCTGTTGCAATTAATACATTTTTAGGAATAATGATGGTATTCTCCTCACCATCGTTACGTTCAACTGAAATGGTTCCAGCTGTTGGTGAGAAAATACTAGGGCCCAAGATACGGCCAAACCCTTCAAAGACATCTATTTTCCCTTTTTTCATTAACCCTTCGACACCTTTATGTAATTGGTCGACGATTGAGCTTTTACGTTGTTGTACTTTTGTAAAATCTAAAGATGTATTTTCAGTTAGAACACCGTATTGTTCAGCTTCTTTTGTTTGTTTAAATACTTCCGCGCTACGTAGTAATGACTTGGAAGGGATGCACCCTTTGTGTAGGCAAGTTCCACCCATTTTTTCCTTCTCGACAACTGCTACCTTAAGCCCAAGTTGACTTGCACGAATAGCAGCTACATAACCTCCTGTTCCGCCACCTAGGACGACAACATCATATTCTAAAGCCATACCTCTATACCCCTTTCTTTTCTACGGTATATTCCTTAGCTTGCTCTTTTCCTGTAAGCACTCTAAGTGCGCCCTCTACTAGTGCTTCCATTTCATTTTCCCCTGGTAACACCATTACATCAGCAATCCATTCAACATTTTGAATAATCTTTTCAATAAATTGGTTTCCATAAGCGAGGCCTCCAGTTAGCACAATTGCGTCTACTTGCCCTTTTAACACAGCACTGGAAGCACCAATCTCTTTAGAGATCTGATAAGCCATAGCTTCATACACTAATTTTGCTTGCTCGTCTCCATCTTTAATTCGTTTTTCAACTTCAATCGCATCATGCGTTCCTAAATGATTAACTAATCCACCTTGACCGACTAACATCTTTTGTATTTGATGCTTTTGATATTTGCCCGAAAAACATAAATCAACTAATTGACCCGCTGGTATTGTACCTGCTCGTTCTGGAGAATGAGGCCCATCACCATCTAGTCCATTATTAACATCGATTACTTTTCCATGATGGTGTACACCAATGGTAATTCCTCCACCCATATGGCAAACAATGAGCTTTGAGTTTTCATATGGCTTGTTTAACTTATCGCAAACCTTTCGAGCCACAGATTTTTGATTAAGTGCATGAAATATACTTTTTCTCTGTATATCCTTAATCCCAGTCACCTTAGCTATAGGCAGCATTTCATCAACGACAACAGGGTCGACTATATAAGCAGGAATATTTAGGTCACTGGCTAGATCAAAAGCTATTAACCCACCTAAATTCGATGCATGCTCGCCATTATAACCATTCTTCAAATCATGAACCATATCCTCTGAGACATTATAGGTTCCGCCTTCAATAGGCCTTAACAAGCCACCTCTAGCACATATAGCTTTGAATTTAGAAAGGTTAAAACCTTCTCCATCTAAAGTATTTAAGATGACTTGTTTTCTAAACTTGAATTGATCGATTAGACGCTCAAATGGCTCAAATTCATTCAATTGATGTCTGATTGTTTTAATAAATACACTTTTTTCACTTTCGAAAACACCAATTTTCGTTGATGTTGAACCAGGATTGATTATAAGTGTTCGAATGCTTTCCACCTGCAACTCCTCCAACACTAACCGTTTCTTCTAGAAATGATATTGTGTTCATTTCTTAAAAAGGTACTGCGTGATTTACTCACACTTTCAATTCTTTCTTCTGCCATACGATCCGCAGCTTGATGCGCAGGAATATTGTCACGTTTAGAAATTTCAAAGATTTTATCTAAACTTTCATAAATTTTTTCAATTTGTTTATATGCGCGTTCTTTGTTATAACCATTTAACTCATCTGCTACATTAATTACTCCACCTGAATTAATAACATAATCTGGCGCATAAGCGATACCTAATTCATGTAACTTTTGACCGTGACGATCTTCAGCTAATTGGTTATTGGCAGAACCCGCAATGGCTTTAGCTTTTAACTGAGGGATTGTATCATCATTAATTGTCGCTCCTAAAGCACAAGGCGCATAAATGTCACAATCAACGCCATAAATATCGTCTGGATCTACTGCATGAGCTCCGAAATCCTCCATTGCCCGTTTTACAGCTTCTTTATTAATATCCGTTACGATTAATTTAGCGCCTTCTTCATGTAGATGTTTACACATATGATAAGCTACATTTCCAACTCCTTGAACGGCTACTACTTTACCTTCTAAAGAATCGCTTCCGAATGCTTCTTTAGCTGTTGCTTTCATTCCTAAGTAAACCCCATATGCAGTTGCAGGAGATGGGTTACCTGATGAGCCAAATTCTGGCGAAATTCCGGTAACATAATCTGTTTCCATATAGATCGTATCCATATCTTGTACAGTTGTACCAACATCTTCAGCGGTAATGTAACGACCATTTAACCCTTGGATATAACGACCAAAAGCTCTAAACATTTCTGGGTTTTTATCTTTCTTAGGATCACCAATGATCACTGTTTTACCGCCACCAAGGTTTAATCCAGCAGCTGCATTTTTATAGGTCATTCCTTTAGACAGACGTAATGCATCGATAACAGCTTCCTCTTCTGAATCATATGTCCACATACGTGTCCCACCCAAAGCAGGGCCTAATGTTGTATCATGTATCGCAATAATTGCTTTTAATCCCGAATTTTTGTCCTGACAAAATACAACCTGTTCATAATCGCTTTCCTCTAAATATTTAAAAATATCCATTTCTGTATTCCTCCTCAAAGTTTTTAAGATGTTAATAAAGCAAATGCTAATGAATATATTTTACTCTCGGCTGAATCAGCACGAGATGTTAACACGATTGGTGCTTTCGCCCCGCTTATAATACCTGCAACTTTTGCGCCAGCAAAATAAGTGAACGATTTATAAAGTGTATTTCCAACTTCAATATAAGGACAGACCAGAATATCAGCGTTTCCGGCTACCTCTGATTGGATGCCTTTCTCCTCTTTAGAATCTAAGGAAATAGCATTATCAAATGCAAGTGGCCCATCTACAATACAACCTGTAATTTGACCTCGTTTTTGCATCTGAGATAATACAGCTGCATCAACAGAGGCTTGCATAGCAGGGTTGACGATTTCGACCGCTGCAAGAGGTGCTACCTTTGGCTGTTTGATTCCTAACCTGTTAACTACATCTACAGCGTTTTGAGTAATTTGCACTTTTTCTTCCAAGTTTGGAGCGATATTCATACCCGCATCCGTTAAAAACAATAATCGGTCTCGTTCTTTTAATTCGAACATCGCAACGTGAGATAAGATTCGTCCATTTCTTAATCCTGTTCCCTTTTTTAATACGGACTTGAGCACAATTTTCGTTGCAACATTCCCTTTCATTAAGATATCTGATCGTTCTTCAGATACTGATTGAACAGCTTTATCGACTGCATTTTCAACCGAAGTTGAATG
Source organism: Piscibacillus salipiscarius (assembly GCF_042685285.1). NCBI lineage: Bacteria > Bacillati > Bacillota > Bacilli > Caryophanales > Bacillaceae > Piscibacillus > Piscibacillus salipiscarius. Next base: position 11,370 of record NZ_JBHUMZ010000041.1, read on the forward strand.
GTGTAGAGTAATTTTTTCACTCTGTAAATTTAATTCTATTTCATCTGCAGCGTTTGTGATCTTTTCAATATTTCCGAATAACTTAAAACTTGCAAGGTCACGATTTACGCCATCCTTAACAGCTCTTAATGTTTCAACATTAGTCGCTTCTGCTACAGCTACAACTTTCTTTTCTCTCATATTACAAAGCTGCTCAACTAATCCATCTAGTGACATTTCTTTCGTTTTCATGGTGTCTTTTTAAGAATCCTTTCCGATGTTATATTTTTTCATTTTGTAATATAAATTTCTTATTGAAATATTTAATTGATCTGCAGTCTTTGCTTTAATAAAATTATTTTTTTCAAGTGTTTCTAGTATTAGCTGTTTTTCAAATTCATCTAAAGCCTCCTGCAGCGGGATAACTTGATTTTCATTAGATTCATACATAATATCTAGGTCATCAAAAGATGTTTTCCTTAGTGGCGGTAAGTGTTTCTCCTGTATAGTGCTCTCGCCTAAGTCCATACTGATGATGGCTCTGCCTATGATATTTTCAAGCTCTCTAACATTGCCAGGATAATTATATTTTTTCAACTTATCTAATGCATCTTCAGAAATTGCTTTAACATTCCGACCATAATTTTCATTTAGATGACTTAGCAAGTGATGAATTAGCGGTTTTAAGTCATCATCTAACCTTTCTCTTAATGGTGGAATATTAATCGGGAATTTATTTAACCTATAGTAGAGCTTTTCATTAAATTCATTTGTCATAATTGCCTTTTCTAAATTAACATTCGTCGATGCGATGATTCGCACGTCTACGTAAATAGGGTTGTGGCCATTGACTCGAATAATCGTTTGGTCTTCCAGAACTCTTAAGACTTTAGATTGTAATTTCGGAGGCAGATCACCAATCTCATCTAAGAAAATGCTTCCTCGATGAGCTTCTTCCAAATAACCAATTCGCTGTTCAGGTGAACCGTATTCATCTCCAAATAACAACCTGTCTAATACTTCTTCATCATAAGAAGCACAGTTAACTCTTATGAACTTTAAGTGTTTGCGATCACTTTCATTATGAATCGCATGGGCTATTAATTCTTTACCTGTTCCTGGCTCTCCCCGTAAAAGCACACTAGTCGGTGATTTAGCACCTACTTTAGCTTGCTCTAAGGCTAGAACCATATCGTTAGATTTTGCCACTATATCATGAAATGTGTACTTAGCTTCTAAATTTCGTATTATCTGTCTGGCTCTTTTCAGCTCACTAGTTAAAGATTCAATTTCCGATAGGTCGTGAATAACCCCGACACTTCCCTTAAGTTTGCCATCCACAATGATAGGAGCGACATTAACTAATACATCTCTTTTACTTGGGCCGACTTTCATTCGTGCTCCGCGAACTGGACGCCTTGTTTCTAATACTTTAAGGTGCATACTCTCACCTTCAGATATATCAGCAGTTGCAGGTTTACCAATGACTTCTTTTTCAGAAAGACCGGTTATCTTTGTATATGCAGGATTAATCATTAAACCATGACCCGTTTCATCAACTACCGAAATGGCTTCTTCACTGGATTGAATGATTGATTCTAACATTACCTGTATATCCTTTAAATTTGTAATTTCTTCCGCTAAGCTTACAACTTCAGTAATGTCCTTAAATACCGCATAAGCACCTAATAACTCACCAGAGTCACTAATTAACGGAATTCGTGTCGTAATCACTTTCTTTCCATTTTCTAGAGTCAAATGTTGATTGACTTCACGTTTTTTTGAAATTAAGATATCTGGTAGTTTAGAATCCGGAATTACGTTCAAAATTCTTTGGTTCATCATATCGTTTTGATTAATATCCAGGATTTGACTAGCTGCACGATTTACAAATGTGACCACTTCATCGTTGTTTATGACGATCATACCGTCGTGAATGGTGTTTAATATTAATTCTCGCTTTGACGTATCTCTTTTAATTTGGTCAACTAATGATTCTTTTTCATCTAATAGTTGATAAATCACGTGAGCAATTGTGCCGGGTATTAATACACAATGAACTGGTTTAATGTTAAATAAATGATCAAATACTTGTTGATTGCCAGTAGCTTCAACAATAATATCTACAGAATCATTAATTGCATGTTCATAATTGTTATATGTAAGAATATTTTGTTGTTCAGCCATTCTAAGTCCAGGTGCTTGTGAATCTACATCCGCTACTGCATTTATATTCAACATATCGACTTGTTGAAAAAGCTTTAAAATGGCGGTTCCACCTTTACCTGCGCCTACGATTACAACATTTTGCATTACATCCACCTACACCTTGCAAAAATTTGCACACTTCCATCATAATGTAAGCGCTTTACAAATGCAAGATATTTTCATTTTTTTATAAAAAAAAACATGGTATACTACTTAAAGGTGTAGAAATGGGGTAAAAATATGAGAATTATTGCATTTTTAATGCTTTTATTTCCTGGAATATTAGCTGTTTATGGAATCAAATTAATAAGAGATTCATTTTTTGGTATGATTGATTCCATCTATATAAATGTATTTGTGCAATTGTTTGCAGGGTTATTGTTTGTCGTGATTGGAATTGGCTTTATAGGCGGATTTTTACTACGCCGAGATCGTAGAAAACAAAAATTAAAGAAATAATAAAAAAGAGAATGGGACAAAAGAAAAATAGCTTTTCAATAAACGAATATTGAGTGTAATTAGCGTAGTCAAAATGCAAGACTCCCTCGGGAAATGTTGTCATACCAGCCAATAGTAAGCTTATAAATTTTTTTTAAAAAACTATAGTTAACTTCCATAAAGA
>NZ_JBHUMZ010000042.1:0-19689 GCF_042685285.1 Piscibacillus salipiscarius
GACGGCCAATGTTCATTATAACCGAGAGGAGATCTTTTTTGTTACCACTCTAAAAGCTTCATTGTCACACACGCAGAGCGTGTGGTTTTTAAAGACGTAATAAAAAAGCTCAAAACATAGCTATGCTATATTTTGAGCTTATGTTGATGCTTTATGTTTTTGATATGCTTCATGTAAGGCACTTAATTCTCTTTCTAAGTTCTCAAGTATGCTTTTGCCAGTTGATTCGTTAATTAATTTAAGTCTAACAGCAAAATCAACTTCACGAGATAAGCCATACATCTGTGTATCTAAAACCTCTTCATAAAGAGGACATTGAGGCATTGTTAAGTTATCCATCTGTACTTTAATTAATTGCAAAATTTGATCCGCATCCGCCTTTAAGAGGGCTAGAGCTTGTTGATCTTCTTCAAGCGCTACATTGGATGACACGGTAATTCCCCCTTACATTTGAGCTCCTACTTTAATATATTATAGGTTATACCATTAAAATGCAAGGAAACTTGTTTAACCTTAAAAGATTGACCAACTTTTCTCTTCTGCTAAGTTTTCTAAAAAACGTAACCCAACGACACTATTACCCTTTGCATTTAATGCAGGGCCAAAAACGGCTATACCTCCACTCCTTCTAAGAATTCCCATTACTGCACCTGACACTCCACTTTTAGCTGGTATACCTACATTAATAGCAAAAGTTCCTGACTCATTATACATGCCACAAGTCACCATAAACGTTTTGCATATTCTAGCAACTTGATCTGGAATTAGGACTTCATTTGTGTCTGGGTCACGTCCATCATTAGCAAAGACTGCACCCATCCTCGCTAATTGCTGAACATTCATACTTATAGCGCACTGTTTTGTATATACATCTAACAATTCTTCAACACTTCCAGTAATGACTCCGTGTTGTTTCATAAAATAACATAACGCTCTATTGAGAAATGAGGTTTCATATTCTGATTGAGCCACTTCAGGGTCATAAGTGACCGTTTCATCATTGGTTAATAAGCGCACTAATCTTAAAATTTCATTAACCATTTCCTCAGAATTTCGACCACGGATCATATTCGTTACAGCCAATGCACCAGCATTAATCATTGGATTGAAAGGTTTTGCAGGCTTCTCAACTTCTAATTTTGCAACAGAATAAAATGGGTCACTTGTTGGTTCTTTATCCACTCTTGAAAAAACCGCACGCTCTCCGTGTTGAATTAAGGCTACCGCAAGGGTAATGACTTTAGAAATACTTTGTATGGTGAAACAATATTCTGATTGACCTGAACAAATTAGATCACCTTCTAATGGATAATAAGCAACGGCATTTGTTTCAGGCTGTTGATTTGCTAAAGCTGGTATATAATCTGCAACCTTTCCGTTATTAGCGTAAATACGAACATGCTCTAGCCATTTCGATAAATCATCTTGAGTAATAGTTATCATTTATAAAACTCCTCTCGTGCATTGTGAAGAAATCTTCGTTATACTCGTAATGGACTAAAGATTTATAAGATGAGGTGACAGAATGTTAATTGTACAAATTGAAGGGAACGTTAAACACCCTATAACCTTAGATCCAACCGTATGGATATTTGATGACCGCAAAGTATTATTAGATGATGCTTTTAAAAACGAAGATTCTAATCTTAACGGTGCTTCTGCAGATAAAGATACACCGTTTAACCGCGATCAATATCAGCAACAGATTAACCCACCTATTAATGAAAGTATAAAGCGCTTTGATAAGAAAAAGGTACTTGAAAATAGTTATCTAATGCCGTTAAGTTACTTTCTACCTAATTCTGAACCGAACGAAGATGCTGCGAAAGCCATTTTACATACTGATGACGATTCAGTTGAAATTAATTTTACCCAATTAGAGAATTCTTACTTATTATTTGCTTTAAAGGGGAAACCATTAACAGAAGATGGCCCGGTTCATTTGTACTTCGGTGATGGTAGCAATCAAAGCAATCCAATTAAAAATGTTAAAAAAATCTCAGTTGTATAGCTTTTACCCAGTTAACTGTTCATGTTGAGCAGTTAACTTTTTTTATAACTTTTTTCTCATAATTACTCCTTTTCTAAGCAAACTAAAGAAAAAAGGAGTATGGTTTTTATGAAATATAAAGGTTTAAATATAGCGATGCTGATTATTTTATTTTCAGCTGGATGCATGTCTCAGCAACAAGGGAATGGAAACCAAATAAATACCGATGCTGAAGTTGAACAATTAAGTGACTCCGAAATTGAGCAGTCTAATAAGCATTCGAATCGCGAAGCAGCTCAGCGTTTAGCGAAATTAGCCACACAAGTACCTGATGTTAACGACGCAAGAGTATTAGTGTTTGGTTCCTATACAATCATTGGTATTGACGTTGATGATGATTTAGACCGATCCCGCGTCGGTTCAGTAAAATATTCTGTAACGGAAGCTGTTAAGCATGACCCATTTGGTCATTATGCATTTGTGGTCGCCGACGGAGACATTATGGAACGCATTAAAAATATGAACCAAATGATTAGACAAGGGGAACCAGCTGATCAAGTCTTAGAAGAGATATCTAATATTGTAGGTAGATATCTACCGGAAACCCCTACAAAAGAAAATAACCCTAAAAAAGAAAGCCCATCACAAACGCGTGGTGATGCTAATGAAAACACAAGAAATATTCAAAAAGAACAAGATCAATCAAAAGAATAAAAAGGAGTTTTCAAAATGTTTTATCATGTAAAAGAATTACAATATCGAGCAAAACCAGACAAGCCTGATCCAGTTTATGCTAAAAAGTTACAAGAGGTTTTAGGGGGTCAATACGGAGAAATCTCCGTCATGATGCAGTATTTATTTCAAGGTTGGAATTGCCGAGCAGAATCTAAGTATCGAGATATGTTGTTAGATATAGGGACAGAAGAAATTGCTCATGTCGAAATGTTAGCTACGATGATAGCTCAACTCCTTGATAAAGCTCCAGTTGAAGAGCAGGAAAATGCAGCTAAAGACCCCGTCATTGAATCCGTCATGGGCGGAATGAATCCGCAACATGCTATTGTTAATGGTCTAGGTGCAAGTCCTAACGATAGTGCTGGCTACCCTTGGAATGCAAGATACACGATTGCAAGTGGGAATTTGTTAGCTGATTTTAGAGCTAACTTAAATGCTGAATCTCAAGGGCGCCTTCAAGTCGTTAGATTATATGAAATGACTGATGATGCTGGAGTTAGAGATATGCTTTCCTTCCTCATTGCTAGAGATACGATGCACCAAAATCAGTGGTTAGCTGCAATCGCAGAGCTTGAAGAGAAAGAAGGAAAAGTTACACCGAGCACATTCGAAAGACAATATGAGAAATCTGATGTTGCTTATACTTTTATGAACTGTTCTGAAGGTCAAGACAGTCAAACTGGTCGCTGGGCATCAGGTCCATCAATGGACGGATTAAGTCAGTTTAATTACGATCCTAATCCAAAAGCCCAAGGTCAAAACCCAACTTTAAATCCAGCACCTGGTTATATTCACGGAACACCAAAGTTTAATCAATAGATAAAACAAAAGAACCGCTTAAACACGGTTCTTTTGTTTATTTTGTATGCGTCTCTTCTTTTTCGTCATCTTCTTTCACTTCATTATAATATTGAACACCAAATTGGGCACCTTCTGAAACCATTTTTGAATCTTCATGATGACTCACTTCCTCTGGTTTACCTGCTTTTTCGATTGGATCTGTTTGTTCACCTAAAAGTTGGTTTTTCACTTTTTGGTATTGACCTTTAATTTTACTTTTGCGATTTTCGTCACTAAAAATATATGCGCCTACTGCTGCACTTCCAGCAGCAACAAGTGTTGTCATAATACCTTTTCTCATTTTCAACACTCCTCATTTATGTTTTCTTACTAATTGTTTTCCCTATCTTTTTATTTTAAAACATTTAAAAGGACAAACATGTTATAATGTGTCTCAAGTAGAGGTGATTAACATGCGTGTGAAATGTGTATTATGCGAACAAATTGAAAAGGTTAAACCTTATTCTTTACTAGCAAAGAAATTAAGAAAAAGACGGATTCAAACGTATATATGTAATGAATGTTATGAACGTATTAGTGAAAAGACGATCGAAAGACGTAAGAATGAAAATTTTAAACTATATGAAGAACCAAAAGGTGACCCTCACCTATAAATAAAACGTTGCCTATATTGGCAACGTTTATTTTGCATCACGTTCACGATGGAGTCTATATCGATATATTCCTAAAACGATTGAGGTTATTATTAATACTTCTGCAATTGGCAACCCGCCAATAGCAAATATGACTAACATAAAACAACCGAAAACTAACAAAACATAAACCACAATTGATTTAAGCAAAGGTAATTTCTTTGCAAAACCTAATTTATATGTAAGCATAGCCAATAATGCTACCGTTATAAACAACAACCAAAAACCTTCTGTTCCACCTATGTCCATTAAGAAAAATTTTTCAACTGGTAAATAAAATTGATCTTCTAATGCATTTCCATTTTCATTCATAAAAAATCCTCCTCTTAATCCCCATCTATCATACATGATTCACGAAGGATTATCTAGATAGAAGTTATATGTTTTCAAATTTTGTCACATCGTGTAAACTTTAAATTGGATGAGGTGAGACTATGAATCATAGTAAAAAAATGTTTATATTAGCTGTGCTCGTTATATTGTGTTTCGTTGCCACAGCCATCATGATTAGCTATCAAAATTACTTACTAATCGCATTAACTCTTTTAGCAGGATTTGGATTAATGGGTTATGGTTTTAAATTAAAACGTGATTATCAAAACAAAAATTAATCTGTTCCTATAAAGGAACAGATTTTTTTATTCTTTTTCTTGAATAAACGTCATAAGCGACTCATGAATAGCTTTATTCGAACAGATCACTGTATTACCTGTTAATAAGTCAAGTGAGCTTCCATCGACTCGCGTTGTCACTCCTCCAACTTCATCCACAATAATTTTTCCCGCTGCAATATCCCACGGCTGAAGCCTCATGGTAATATAAGCATCAATGATTCCTTCAGCAATGTACGCAAATTCTAATGCTGCAGACCCGTAAGAGCGGGTTCCTTTAACCTTTCTAACCAGTTCATGAATCTTTTTTTCATTTAAACGTCTATTAGGAATTGCCCAGAAGTTATTTAAGCCAACTAATGCATCCGTTAATGTTTTATTCGGGTCAATTGGATCTAAACGTTTAGCATTTTTATAGGCTCCTTCCCCCTTGACCCCTTCGTACATTGTGTTGTTCATCACATCGTAAATAAGCCCAATTTCTCCGACACCATCGTGATAAATACCTACTGATATAGCAAAAAAGCGTTGTTGATGGACAAAATTCATGGTTCCGTCAATCGGGTCAATAATCCATACGGTACCGTCTAATGAATGAACCTCCTCACCCATTCCTTCTTCGCCTAATATTTTATGGTCAGGATACTTTTTTGAAATGTGGTCTACAAAGAATTGCTCAGTCTTCTGATCAATCTCCGTCACTAAGTCTTTCCGATCTCGTTTCGTATCTATTTTATAAGGTTTTTGCATTTCGGTTTTTATGAGTTCACCTGCTTCAATAACCCATTGTTTTGCTTCGTTTAAAATATGATCGCGATTTCTCATTTCTATTCCATCATCCTTTATCTTATAATCCAGTCAACTTTGTATATTATTATAAACTAGTTTGAACTTATGCTAAAATAATTTACAGACAAGTCATAAAAGGAGCGATTACTCGTGGCTAACTTTACAGGATTTAATCAAAAAGACTTTGACGTATTTAAAATTGATGGCTTAGATGAACGTATGGAAGAACTTAGAGGTCGTTTATCACCTAAGTTAGAAACCATTGCTACAGAATTAGAACCAACTGCATCTTCCCTTACAGGAGATGAAATGTTTATTCATGTTGCTAAACATGCACGCCGTACTAAGAATCCACCTAACGATACCTGGGCTGCTTTAGCAAATAGTAAGCGCGGATATAAGAAACTCCCTCATTTCCAGATTGGAATGTGGGAAACACATGTCTTTATCTGGTTTGCGGTTATTTATGAAAGTCCAATAAAATCTGATTTTGCTAAAGAACTTAAAGCAAATAAAGAGCATATTTTATCTACTATTCCTGACGATTTTGTTTGGTCTAAAGATCATACGGAACCAGACACAATTAGTCATAAAGAGATGAAAAACGGTGAATTTGATCGTTTAGTTGACCGCCTTGAAAATGTCAAAAAGGCAGAAATACTTTGCGGTTTAACATTAGATCGTAAAGATTCACGTTTAAAAAATGGTGAAGAATTTATAAAACTATGTGAAGATACCTTTAAGAATTTATCGGTGTTATATGATCTTACAAAGACCATTCAATATAACTAGAACTCGGTGAAATCACCGAGTTCATTTTTTAAGAGATATATTCTGGGAGCCGTCTGATTCTTTTGCTGCTTTTACGACTTGATACGGTACATAGCTTGACTGCTTTTCAAATTGTTTAAAAAGCGTCTTCTCTTCAGCTTTAGAAGGAATAACGGCTTTAAACTTCTTATACTGTTCCATTACTTTACTTGCTTTAACTTGTTTTTCGTATGCTTCTTCGATTAATTGAAAGAACTCAACCACATCGATTACTTCATGGGTTGACCAATCAGGGTCAATCGGATAATGATATTCCATCTATTTTTCACAACCTTTTTTATTGATTCCATTTCTGCTTAATCATATGAATCTCTTTTGTAATTTGATCAAACAACTCTTGTACGGTTGGTATATCTTTTATTCTCATACTGACTTGACCTGCCCACGCAAATCCTTCTTCTTGTTTTCCCTCATAAATATATCGTCTATTCGCTTCTCCGCTAATATAATTTTTCAACCCTTCATACCCAACTTCTTTTTCTTCTAATTCAAGTATTTGATCAGTCCAAATATTTTTTAGTGCCCTAGCAGGTGTACCTATTGACCTTTTAATTAATACCGTCGAATGCTCATTTGCATCTATCAAATTCCTTTTGTACACTTCATTTGCATGAACACATTCTTTGGTCGCAATGAACCTTGTGCCCATTTCAATACCTTCAGCCCCTAAAGCTAATGCTGCCATCAAACCACGTCCATCACTTATACCGCCAGAAGCAATGACAGGAATTTTAACTGAATCAACGACTTCTGGAGTTAAGACAAATGTTCCGATATCATCACGACCTAAATGGCCACCACCTTCATGTCCTACAACCATGACACCATCAGCACCCAGTTCTTCTGCTTTCTCTGCTTGTCTTTTGGCAGCAACTAATACTAACTTTTTCGTATCTGTCCCTTCGAACTTCTCTAGTACTGGCTTGGGGTTACCACCGGTTACGGATATGACAGGAACCTTTTCATCTACTGCAACTTGAACCATATGTTCAAATGATCGTCCGTGCTGACCAATTGCAAAATTCACTCCAAATGGCTTATCAGTCATTTCTTTTACTTTATGTATTTCGTTTCTTAACGCCTCTTCATTAGGTAAACTCATTGCTGTAATCTGTCCTAGCCCACCTGCATTAGAAACTGCTGCAGCTAAGTCAGCATAAGCTAAATAAGCTAACCCACCTTGAACAATTGGCAATTCGATATTTAATAACTCCGTCACTTTTGTCTTCATTTCACCACTCCCTTATAAATAATCTTACCACTATTCCTGTATTGAGAAAATCAGGAAACTTTAGACAAAAAAACTCAAACGCCATTAAGCGTTTGAGTTAGATTCTTTTTCTTTTTGACAACAATCACAATTATGACTATAGATTTTTGTCACTTTAATGTGATCGAAAAAATCGATAATACGTTGGCATTTGGCGCAAACAATTGTACCCATTCATACCACTCCTTCAAATAGGATGTATTATTTAAGTTATTAATAGTATATTATGTCATACTAATTATTGCAATAGGATATTTTATTTTCTTTATAAAAATTAAAAAGCCGCCACTCAAAGTGACGGCAATCTATATTATTCTTTTGTCAATTGGATAAGATCTGGATCTAAAAAGTCATAACCTTTTTCTTTTAAACCTTCTAAAATACCTGGTAAAGCAGCATTTGTCCATTCTCTGTCGTGCATGAGTAGATTAGCACCTTTGCCTAATTGAGGGGCATTAACCATTATTTCTTCAAGTGCTTCTTTTTCCATATAATCTGCCATAAAGTCATATCCATAAGACCAGTTCATTAACAACATACCTTCGTCTTTAACTAATTTTTCAGCATAATCGGTATTAGCTCCATGTGGTGCTCTGAAGAATTTAGGCTTTTCACCTATTACTTCTTCAATTATCTTATTAAGTTTTAAAATTTCTTTTTTTTGTTGTTTGTTTGATACTTCTCGCAAGTTTTGATGGTTATATGTATGATTTCCAATATGGAATCCCATGTCATGTATTTGTTTAACTACTTTTCTCTCTTCTTTAGTATCCATGAAATGTCCGTTCACAAAGAAAATAGCCGGTGCCTTTAATTCTTTTAAGGTTTTCGCCATCTCTATAGCATGTTCATCAGGTGCATCATCTATTGTTAATAAAACTACCTTCGGGTTAGCATCATCAATAGGTTTAAAATACCCAACATCATTCAAAAAATATTCTGGTTCTTTTTTAGCTTTCTTTTCTTCTTTTTGCTCTTCACTATGACTGTCATCATCTTCAGTTTTTGTATCTTCCTTAGTCTGTTCCTCTTGTTCTTTTGCTTCTATATCTTCCGAATCTTCATCAACATTTTCAGCTTCATTTTTCTTTTCTTCTTCTCCAGTTTGCCCTTCAATCTCTTCAGGCTGAGCCACTTCCTGACCATTCTCAGCACAAGCTACAAGTGCCCAACTAATTAATAAGAAAATCCCCAAAAATTTTATGTTTTTCACAGATGTTTTCCCCCTTATGTCTATATATAAATTATAAACGATGAGACTTTCATTTTGAATTAGAAGTTGAAAATTGGGCAAAAGAAATATAGGAACTTAATACGTTTGGAAGGGAATGAACCGTACTCATGAAACAAAAAGTAACTAAAGTATTTTATATATCATTAGTGATTGCTATTTTATTCATTATATGGGGTATGATTTCCGAAAATACACTCCCAGAATGGAATTTAGGAAAAGTAACTGGCAATATTCAAGGATTTTTGGTTGAGAAATTCGGGTGGTTTTACTTACTTTCTGCAACCTCTTTTTTAGTCTTTGCTATATTTTTAATTGCCTCGAAGTATGGAAATATTGTCTTAGGTAAAGACGGAGATAAACCAGAGTATAATTATATTACCTGGTTTGGTATGTTATTTAGCGCTGGAATGGGGATTGGTCTAGTTTTCTGGGGGGCCACAGAGCCGATTTATCACTTTAACACACCACCATTTGCAGTTGATGGAGAAAGCGAAGCAGCTAAAGTCGCTATGCGTTATAGTTTCTTCCACTGGGGATTACACCCGTGGGCGATCTATTCTATTCTAGCTTTAGCTCTAGCATATTTTCAGTTTAGAAAAGATGCTCCTGGACTCGTTAGTAGTACATTAAAACCTTTATTTGGTGATCGAATGAATGGCGGATTTGGTACATTAGTTGATGTCATCGCTGTATTTGCAACGATATTTGGAGTTGCCACATCACTTGGTTTAGGAGCTCAACAAATCAGTAGTGGTTTAGGCATTTTATTCGATGGATTAACCAACGATTTTTCACTACAATTTATTATTATAATCGTCGTCACCATACTTTTTATGCTCTCAGCCATTACAGGCTTAGATCGTGGGATCAAATACTTAAGTACAACTAATATTGTTTTAGCGTTTATTTTGCTACTCTTTATGTTGTTTGCAGGGCCTACGAATTTCATAATGAATTTCTTCACAACTACACTTGGAAGTTATATTCAAAAGTTACCAGCTATGAGCTTTAGAATGGCTCCGTTTAATGAAGAAAATACTGGTTGGTTAGAGGGTTGGACCATATTCTATTGGGCTTGGTGGATTGCCTGGGCACCATTTGTTGCTATGTTTATAGCTCGCGTTTCAAGAGGACGTACAGTTCGTGAATTTGTGGTCGGAGTATTATTAGTACCTACTATATTTGGTGCCTTATGGTTCGCTGTATTTGGCGGCTCTGCCATTGCACTTGAATATAATAATGGAATGGATTTATTTTCAATTATTTCAGATGCCGGACAAGAAGCAGCTTTATTTACCGTATTAGAGAATTATCCATTAACGACATTAAGTTCGTTATTAACCATTCTGCTAATCAGTACATTCTTCATTACATCTGCTGACTCAGCAACATTTGTATTAGGTATGCAAACGACTGGAGGAAACCTTAACCCTGACCTAAAGGTAAAGATTGCTTGGGGGCTTGTTCAATCAGCTACAGCTGCTGTTCTATTATGGCAAGGTGGTTTAGGTGCCTTACAGACCGCATCAATTATTGCAGCGTTCCCATTTGCCTTTATTCTAATTATGGTCATCTTTTCAGTTGTGAAAGAGTTTAAAGAAGAAGCTAGAAATTATCCATTAAAACGAAAAAAACCTGAAGATCGATAATTCTACCAACTGACCCAAATCATAGGGTCAGTCTTTTTTTGTGATAATTATTTAGAGCCAAAAAAAGAGACTATAATCATTACGATTACAGTCTCTTTATTAATAAATAATTATTGGTTACGCAGTATGAATTGGCATGCCAAGTACCACTTCAGCAGCTTCCATAACAGCTTCACCTAATGTTGGATGAGCATGAATTGTAAGTGCTAAGTCTTCAGCAGTCATACCTGCTTCAACTGCTAATCCTAATTCAGCAATTAAATCACTTGCATTAGGTCCAGCCACTTGTGCACCAATTACTAACCCGTCAGATTTACGTGTAACTAATTTCACGAAACCATCTGAATCATTAAGTGATAACGCACGTCCATTTGCTGCAAATGGGAATTTCTTAGCGACAACTTCAAACCCAGCCTCTTTAGCGCTTTCCTCATTGTGACCAACACTAGCTAGTTCTGGATCTGAGAATACGACAGCAGGAATACCTAAGTAATCAATCTCAGATTTTTCACCACTGATCGCTTCTGCTGCAATTTTACCTTCATAAGAAGCTTTGTGAGCTAATTGTGGGCCTTCAACAATATCACCAATAGCATAGATGTTATCTAAGTTTGTACGACATTGCTTATCAATTTTAATTAGACCTTTATCATCAAGATCTAAACCAATATCTTCAAGACCCATTTCATCAGTATTTGGACGACGACCTACCGTAACTAATAGGTAATCTGCTTCAATTGTTTTCTCTTCACCTTTTACCTCGTAAGTTACTTTTACTCCGTCGTCAGTTTCCTCAACACCTTGAGCCATTGCTTCCGTAACTAACTCGACACCTTTTTTCTTAAGACGCTTCTTAACTAATTGCGTCATACCTTTTTCGAAACCACCTAAGACATCTTTAGTTCCTTCTAAAATAGTAACTTCACTGCCGAAGCTAGCATATGCTCCGCCTAGCTCAGTACCAATGTATCCTCCACCAATAACAACTAATTTTTCAGGAATTTCTTTTAGGTTAATAGCTCCTGTAGAATCTAATACACGGTCTGAATAAGGGAATGGTTTAAGTTCAATTGTGCGAGAACCTGTAGCAATAATACAATTGTTAAATTTATAAGTTTGCGAATTCTTTTCATCCATAATTTTTACAGTGTTTTGATCAACAAAGTAAGCTTCACCTTTAACGATGTCTACTTTATTCGCTTTTAATAAGCTTTCTACACCGCCAGTAAGTTTATTCACAATCTTACCTTTCCATTCTTGGGTCTTATCAAAGTTTACTGAGACATTCTCAGCAACAATACCCATTTCTTCTGAATCCTTTGCATGTTCATAGCGGTGTCCTGCAGAGATTAGTGCTTTAGATGGGATACAACCTACGTTTAGACATACACCACCTAAGTTACCTTTATCAACGATAGTAACTTTTTGTCCCATTTGTGCAGCACGAATAGCTGCTACATATCCACCAGGACCTGCTCCAACGACAAGAGTATCTACTTCTTCTGGAAAATCTCCTACTACCATTATCTACGCCTCCATCATGATTAATTGTGGGTCATTTAATAAACGTTTCACATGGTTCATTGCTAGTTGAGCTGTTGCCCCATCGATCATACGATGGTCAAAGCTTAATGAAATAGCTAATACTGGTGCGACAACCACTTCACCATCACGAACAACTGGTTTTTCACCAATTCGGCCAATACCTAAGATTGCTACTTCAGGGTGGTTAATAACCGGTGTGAACCATTGTCCGCCTGCTGACCCAATATTAGTGATTGAGCAAGATGCACCTTTCATTTCTTCTGATGATAGTTTACCATCACGAGCTTTTGTTGCCAACTCGTTTACTTCGCTAGAAATATCAAAGATTGATTTACGATCAGCATCTTTTACTACTGGTACTAGTAAACCTTTATCAGTGTCCGCAGCAATACCAATGTTATAGTAATGCTTCTGGATGATCTCTTCGGTGTCATCATCAAATGAAGTATTTAATGATGGATACTTTTTAAGCGTTGAAACTAATGCTTTTACCACATAAGGAAGGTAAGTTAGCTTAATCTCTTGTTCAGCTGCAACTTCTTTGAATTTCTTACGATGGTTAACAAGTTCTGTTACATCAACTTCATCCATCAATGTTACATGTGGTGCTGTCTGTTTAGATTTAACCATTGCGTTAGCAATAGCTTTTCTAATACCACTCATTTTCTCACGAGTTTCTGGATAATCGCCAGCTGGAACGGTCTGTTTAGAACCTTTTTGTTCCTTATCTTCAGTTGATTCTTTAGCTTCTGTTTCCTGACTAGCTTCCTCTTGACCACCATCAAGATATTGATCTATATCTTCTTTTAAGATGCGGCCATTTTTACCAGAACCTTGAACTTTACTTATATTAACATCATTGTCTCTTGCATATTTTCTTACTGATGGCATAGCAATGACACGTTTATCTTCAGATTCGTCTGTATCAGACTCAGTAGAATCCGTTTTAGGACTTTCTTCTTTGGCTTCTTCTTTTGATTCTTGTTTTGAATCATCTTTTGACTCTTCTTGTTCAGATTCTTTTTCCGATTCTTCACCATCACTTGTGTCTTCTTCATCGTCAGAATCATAGCCTTCAGCGTCAATTTTAATAATGACATCTCCAACGACTGCTGTTTCACCTTCATCTACAAGTACCTCTAAAACAGTACCTTCAACCGGTGATGGAATTTCTACAACAGCTTTATCGTTTTGCACTTCACATAACACGTCGTCTTCTTTTATTTCATCACCTTTATTGACAAACCATTTGGCTATTTCACCTTCGTGAATACCTTCACCTATATCAGGCAGTTTGAATTCGTAGGCCACTTTGTTTCCCTCCTAGTCATTAAAAGTTAATCGATTGCTTCGCTTTCTCAACAATATCTTCATAATTTGGCAGCCAAACTTCTTCTGCTTGAGAGAATGGGTATACCGTATCTGGAGCAGCTACACGTAATACTGGTGCTTCTAAATGTAAAATAGCACGTTCTTGGATCTCAGATACTACACTTGCTGCAATTCCAGCTTGTCTTTGTGCTTCTTGTACCACAACTGCACGATTGGTTTTCTTAACAGATTCTACAATTGTCTCAACATCAATTGGTGATACAGTTCTTAAGTCGATTACTTCTGCATCGATGTCTTCTTTCTCTAATTCTTCAGCAGCTTTTAAAGCTGAATGGACCATTGCACCATATGCAATTAGGGTAATATCTTTACCTTCACGCTTCACTTTTGCTTTACCAATCTCTTCAGTAAACTCATCTTCAGAAACCTCTTCACGGAATGAACGATAAAGTTTCATATGCTCTAAAAAGATAACAGGGTCATTATCTCTAATGGCTGAGATTAATAATCCTTTCGCATCATGTGGGTTTGAAGGAATAACTACTTTGAGTCCCGGTTGTTGGGCCATTAAACCTTCTAAACTATCTGCGTGTAATTCAGGTGTGTGTACACCGCCCCCAAAAGGAGAACGAATAGTAATTGGCGCATGCCATCTACCACCTGAACGATAGCGCATACGAGCAGCTTGACCACTCACAGCATCCATCGCTTCATATACGAAGCCGAAGAATTGAATTTCAGGAACAGGCCTAAACCCTTGTGTCGATAGACCAACTGACATACCGATAATTCCTGATTCAGCTAACGGCGTATCAAATACACGTTCTTCACCGAATTCTTCTTGTAAACCTTCAGTCGCACGGAATACGCCTCCGTTTTGGCCTACGTCTTCACCAAACACAAGCACATTTTCATCATTTTTAAGTTCCGTACGAAGAGCATCAGTTATTGCTTGAATCATTGTCATCTGTGCCATTGCTTACTTCGACTCCTTTTCTTTATATTCTTCCATTTGCTCTTGTAAGTTATATGGAAGTTCTTCATGCATAATATTGATTAAATCAGTCACTTTCTGTTTGTCCTGACCGTCAGCTTTCTTAATGGCTGCTTTAATTTCTTCTTTCGCTGTATCGATTACTTCATTTTCTTTTTCTTCAGACCATAAGTCTTTGCTTTCTAAGAATTTACGGAAACGAACTAATGGATCTTTTTTCTCCCATTCATCATCCATATCTTCTGTACGATAACGAGTAGGGTCATCCCCTGCCATTGTATGTGGACCATAGCGATAAGTATAAGTTTCAATAAGTGTCGGACCTTCGCCGTTAACAGCACGCTCACGAGCTTCTTTAGTAACTTGATAAACGGCTAAAACATCCATTCCATCTACTAAAAACCCAGGAATTCCTGCACCGGCTGCTTTTTGTGCAACCGTTTGAGCAGCTGACTGTTTCTCAACAGGTACTGATATAGCAAATTGGTTATTTTGCACAACAAAAATGGCCGGAGCCTGATAAGCACCTGCAAAGTTTATACCTTCGTAAAAGTCACCCTGTGATGCACCGCCATCACCTGTATACGTAATCGCAACATTTTTCTTACCTCGACGTTTTAGCCCTAGTGCTACACCAGCTGTTTGTGTAATTTGTGCCCCAATGATAATTTGCGGGCTCAATGCATTAACATCTTCAGGCATTTGGTTACCGTGAAAATGCCCTCTTGAGAATAAGAATGCTTGATATAATGGTAGGCCATGCCAAATTAATTGTGGTACGTCACGATAAGCTGGTAATACAAAATCTTCTTTCTCTAATGCAAAATGCGTACCAAGTTGAGATGCTTCCTGTCCAGCAGTTGGTGCATAGAAACCTAGACGTCCCTGACGATTTAATGCAATCGAACGTTGGTCTAGAACTCTTGTGTACACCATGCGACGCATTAATTCAACTAAATCATCATCTGATAAATCAGGCATCGCATCCTCGTTAACGATCTCACCATCTTCATTTAAAATTTGAATCATTTCAAACTTTTCATCGATTCCTTCAAGTGGACTTTTAAAGCTCACTATCGTCACCTCTTCCTTTCAATTAAATTCCTCATTATAGTTTGCCAAAACTGCCGAGTACTAATCGTAATTCTATACATTATGTACCCTAATATTACCTATCTTAATCATGACTGTTACAATTAAATATAAAGTAATGACTAATACAACTTCGTACTAATTGGTAGTTTATATCATACTGCAGCAAATCGTCAAACACTTTTAACTAATAGCTTTTAAGTCTAAAAACAAAAAATCTTAACCTCAAAAGATTATGCATCTGTTACATTGTATTTTTAATTCTGTAATATAACAGTTAATCATTATAAAATAAAAAAGAGCACATACCCTAAAAGGATGATGCGCTCTGTTTTAATACAATTAAGTTTAATTTTCATATTCTACATTCAAGCCTGATGCCTCATAGAATTGTTTCTTTAAATCGTTAAACTCTTGAGTTAATTTATTAAATTTCTCTTGTGCTTTTTGAACTTCATTATAACTATTATTAACTTTTTCTACCTGTGCATCTAGGTCTTTCTTTTTCAATTCCTCGTTTTTTAACATCTCATATAATTCTGCATCTAAATCTAATGAACTATTATAAGCATTGTAAAGTTCGTTAAACCCTTCGTAGCGTTCATTCATTTTATCTACCATATTAATGGCAATTTCTTTAGGCTCTTCATCTAATTCTTCAATATACTCTTGAACCTGATCAAACTCTTCTTTAGCCGCATCAATACTTTCTTTCTCTTGTTCCATTAACTTCCTGCGTTCTTCAACTAGACCAAGAGCTTCTTTAATTATAGGCTTTATTTCATCAAGTTCATTCATATTAATTTCCATCATTTTATTATATAGTTCATTCTCTTTTTCTTCTAGTTTGACTAATTCTGATTGTGCTGATTGAAATGAGCTCTCTAACTCAACAGACTTCTCTAAATGAGTGTACATATCTTCTGCTGGATTATAATCTTCAGAACAAGCTGCTAAAAAGAACATGATAAGTAATATGAGTGCTGAAGTCATCACGCGTTTCATCGTATTCCCTCTTTCTTAGATCGTATTTATATAATAAAAAGTATAACATAACCAGGCATGAAAAAATAACATCAAAATATTAATATATCATAAAAACATATGATAAAATGATGATGGTATTAAGGAGAGCTGAAAGGATGAATGACATGATAACGATGGATCAAATAGTACGAGAAGGTGATCCAGTTCTAAGAGAAAAAGCTAAAGAAGTAGAACTTCCTGCATCAACAAAAGACCAAGAAACTCTTGAAGAAATGCTACAGTTTATTAAAAATAGCCAAAATGAAGAAATCGCTAAAAAATATGATTTAAGGCCTGGGGTAGGTCTAGCTGCACCCCAAATTGGACTATCGAAACGAATGCTCGCTGTACATTTTACCGATTTTAATGATCGTGAATATAGTATGGGGTTATTCAATCCCAAAATCATCAGTCATTCAGTTGAAAAAACTTATCTCAAAGGCGGAGAAGGCTGCCTAAGTGTAGACCGCGATGTGCCTGGAATTGTTCCTCGCTATGCAAGAATTACGATAAAAGGAACTAATTTAAACGATGAAGAAGTTAAGCTTCGTTTAAAAGGGTATGCAGCGATCGTATTTCAACATGAAATAGATCACTTAGACGGTATTATGTTCTATGATCATATCAACCAAAATGACCCTTTACACCCGCCTGAAAATTCAACACCAGCAGATGAAATGTAAAGTTTTCATGAGTACTGATTACAAAAATCAGTACTTTTTTTATATAAATCATTTTAAAAACATAGGATTGCAGTATATAATAATAAAAGAAGATGATAATGTTAATAAATGCCTTAGTATTTTTTGTTTAGCAAGTATAATCAACTTAACTATGCATTTCATACAAATCTTCTATGAGAGGATGTATGATTCATGTTAAAAAAACTAAGAGATCGCTTAAAAAAACGTTTAAAAAAATGGTTAGGCAATAAAAAAACTGCCAACACATAATCATTGTTCTTTAATGCTCATTTGCATTTAGATATAGCTATACGGATAGGTAATGAACGGAGAAATATTGACAGTAAGGAGAGATAATATGATATTTAAAGTACTTTATCAAGAACATGCTGAAGAAGCACCTGTTCGAGAAGAAACCAAAACTCTTTATATTGAAGCGGAAAATGTAAGAGAAGTGCGTTCAAAGCTAGCTGATCGTAACTACAATATAGAATATGTCCAAGAATTAAGTGAGGCTCATTTAGCTTATGAACAACAATCCGAAGATTTCAAAGTGGAGAAAATATAGGAGTCGTTACGCAGATGAAATTTGTTAAAAACGATCAAGTAGCAATCTTCGCTTTAGGTGGTCTTGGTGAGATCGGTAAGAATACGTATGGAGTTCAGTTCCAAGATGAGATCATTCTGATCGATGCTGGAATTAAATTTCCTGAAGATGAATTATTAGGGATCGATTATGTCATTCCTGATTATACGTATTTAATTCAAAATCAAGACAAAATTAAAGGATTGTTTATCACACATGGACATGAAGACCACATCGGTGGTATTCCGTATTTATTAAGAGAAATCAATGTACCTATTTATGCAGGTAAGCTAGCAATCGGTTTAATTCGTAATAAATTAGAAGAACACGGATTATTACGAAATGCCGAGTTAAACACAATACAAGAAGATGACATTATTAAATTCCGTAAAACTTCCGTTAGTTTTTTCCGTACGACACACAGTATTCCAGATTCGTACGGTATTGTCGTAAAGACGCCTCCAGGAAATATTGTTCATACTGGAGATTTCAAATTTGATTTTACTCCTGTCGGGGAGCCAGCTAATTTAGCAAAAATGGCAGAAATCGGTTCAGAAGGTGTACTATGTTTGTTATCTGATAGTACAAATAGTGAAGTACCGGGCTTTACTTTATCTGAAAGAGTTGTCGGAGAAAGCATACACGATATATTCGGTAAAGTTGAAGGCCGAGTCATATTTGCAACATTTGCATCCAATATTTATCGTCTACAACAAGTCGTTGAAGCTGCTACGAATAATGGACGAAAAATATGTGTATTTGGACGCAGCATGGAGAACTCCATTCGAATCGGACAAGAACTAGGTTATATTCGTGCACCGAAAGACACCTTTATTGAACCAAACGAAATTAATAAATTACCTAGTGATGAAGTTTGTATCTTATGTACTGGTTCCCAGGGTGAATCATTAGCAGCTTTATCAAGAATTGCTAATGGAACTCACAGACACATACAAATTCAACCAGATGACACAGTTGTTTTCTCATCTTCTCCTATTCCGGGGAATACGATTAGTGTTAATCGTAGTATTAATAAACTATACCGTGCCGGAGCTAACGTTATTCATGGATCATTAAATGACATTCATACCTCTGGTCACGGCGGACAAGAAGAACAGAAATTAATGCTAAGACTGCTAAAACCAAAATATTTCATGCCAATCCACGGTGAATATCGCATGTTAGCTGAACACACTAAGTTAGCTAGAGATTGCGGAGTTAACCTAAATAACTCATTTGTCATGGACAATGGAGATGTTCTAGCCATTGGCAATAAACACGTTGGTGTTGCTGGTAAAATTCCATCAGGTTCTGTTTATGTTGATGGTAGTGGAATTGGAGATATTGGTAACATCGTCTTACGAGACCGTAGAATCCTTTCTGAAGAAGGTTTAGTAGTTGTCGTTGTTAGCATTAATATGAAAGAATTCAAAATTGCATCAGGACCTGACATTATTTCTAGAGGGTTTGTCTACATGCGAGAATCTGAAGACTTGATTAAAGAAGCTCAAGTACTTGTTTCGAAGCATTTAGATAAAGTGATGGAACGACGTACATCTCAATGGTCTGAAATCAAAAACGAAATCACAGATACGATTCAGCCGTTCTTATATGAGAAAACAAAACGTCGTCCTATGATTTTACCGATTATAATGGAAGTTTAATAAAACATTACCTATCCAAAATAGCCAAAAAAACTCGCTAATGAATTAGCGAGTTTTTTCGGCTCTAGAATATTTGTTGGGGTATAGATTACTTTCTGATAATTTGTTGAAGTAATCTTAGGTTAACCTTTCAGGTTAGGCCTTCCCTTTCCGCGGGCGATCCGC
>NZ_JBHUMZ010000043.1:0-31327 GCF_042685285.1 Piscibacillus salipiscarius
AATCTATTTTTACCCATAAAGAAAAACACCTCCTAAATTGTCGATTAATATTACATACGACTTAGGGGGTGTTTTTTCCTGTCTCATATTATTGGGTCACTCTAAAAAAGGCGAGGGTTATCATTATTAATCTTTATGATCTGAGTCATCAATTTCCGAATCATCATCTTGTTTCTTTTGAATATTCACTTTAACGTCTTGTTGTGAATCTTCCTGCGTTGATTCTGATGGTTGTGACTCTTCGCTTTCAGTTGTATCTTCTTGAGAGTCATCCGTCGTTGCAGATGTTTCATCATCAGTCGTCTTCTCAGGTAAGACTCCTTTATAGAATAAGCTGTTAATTTGGGCTGCATCTAGTGTTTCAACTTCTAATAGTGTTTTAGCGATTAATTCTAACTGTGATTTATTTTCAGTAAGAATTTCTTTTGCACGCTCATAACAAGATTTAATAATGGATTGAATCTCTTGGTCGATTTCATAAGCAATTTGATCACTGTAATTTGGATCATTTTGTATGTCGCGACCTAGGAATACTTGACCTCCAGTGTTACCAAATTGAAGTGGTCCAAGCTTGTCACTCATACCAAATTCAGTAACCATTTTTCGAGCTATACCAGTTGCACGCTGGAAGTCATTGTGAGCTCCTGTACTTACTTCGCCAAATATGATTTCTTCAGCCACACGTCCACCTAATAAACCAGTGATTTTATCAAGTAATTCAGGTTTAGTCTGGAAGTAACGGTCTTCTTTAGGAAGCATAACCGCATACCCTCCAGCTTGGCCGCGAGGAACTATCGTAACCTTGTGAACCATGTCTGCTTCATCAAGTACTACACCGATTACTGTGTGACCACTTTCGTGATAAGCGACAATGTTTTTCTCTTTTTCAGAAATAACCTTACTCTTCTTAGCTGGACCTGCAATGACGCGATCAATCGCTTCATCGACATGCTCCATAGCTATTTTGTTAACGTCATCCCTTGCTGCTACTAATGCAGCTTCATTTAACAAGTTCTCAAGGTCTGCACCTGAGAAACCTGGCGTACGCATCGCAATCGTTTTAAGATCAACTGAATCATCTAACGGTTTGTTCTTAGCATGAACAGCTAATACTTCTTGACGACCTTTAACATCTGGAGCGTTAACCGTAATTTGACGGTCAAAACGTCCTGGACGTAGTAATGCTGGGTCTAAAATATCTGGGCGGTTTGTAGCCGCAATCATAATAATACCTTCGTTAACACCGAAACCGTCCATTTCAACAAGTAACTGGTTAAGTGTTTGTTCACGTTCGTCGTGACCGCCACCAACACCAGCACCACGCTGACGACCTACTGCATCAATTTCATCAATGAAGACGATACAAGGTGCATTTTTCTTCGCATTCTCGAATAAATCACGTACACGTGATGCACCAACACCAACGAACATTTCTACGAAATCAGAACCACTGATTGAGAAGAAAGGAACGCCAGCTTCACCAGCAACAGCTTTTGCTAGTAATGTTTTACCTGTACCAGGAGGTCCAACAAGTAAAATCCCTTTAGGAATTCTTGCACCAAGTTCAGTAAATTTACGAGGATCTTTTAAGAAGTCAACTACTTCAACTAACTCTTGCTTTTCTTCATCAGCACCAGCAACATCTGGGAACTTCGTTTTCTTCTTATCTTCTGTGTACATCTTTGCCTTACTCTTACCAAAGTTCATCATACGGCCACCGCCGCCTTGCATTTGGCCAAGTAAGAAGAAGAATAAAATAAACAGAATAATAAACGGAATTAACGTTGTAAAGAAACGCGCCCATGCACTAGGCTCTTCTGCTTTGACAGTTGAAAAGGTATCAACTTGCTCTTCTGCAGTACTCACAATCTCACTTACGATTTGCTCGTTTGCAGGAAATTCAGCTTGGAAGTTAGCACTACCTCCATCACTCGACATCTCCCCGCGAGCTTCATACGCTTGATTTGTATATTGAATGGTCAACTCAGTAATTTGACCATTTTCTAATGCACTTCTAAATTCTTTATAATTTAGTTGTTCCGTGTCAGGGTTCGGGTTATTTAACATCCCGATAATAGCGATTAACACTAGGAATATAATAAAGAAAAAGAATGTATTTCGGAACACTCGGTTCATTACGTACCTCCTCCTAAGCGACAAACTAAACTTATACTACCATAATAAAAATAGGTGCCTCAACTGATAGCTACTTGAACATTTTCTGAACAAATCGTACAAGGTGTATAGTTCAACTTATGAATAAATTTCAGGCTTTAATACTCCGATATAAGGAAGGTTACGATATTTTTCTTGATAATCTAACCCGTACCCTACAACAAAAGCATCTGGCACTTCAAACCCGACTAAATCAGCTTTAACATCTGATTGTCTGCCTGATGGTTTATCTAATAACGTCACGATCGTAATTGAATTTGCATTACGATATTTAAATAGATCTACTAAGTAACTGAGTGTTAATCCACTATCGATAATATCTTCAATGATTAACAAGTCACGACCTTTTACTTTTGTATTTAAGTCTTTAATAATCTTAACTTCGCCAGTAGACCTCATTCCACCTTCATAACTTGACACATCCATAAAATCCATCTCGATATGTGTATCCACTCGTTTTAATAAGTCGCTCATAAAAGGCATAGCACCTTTTAACACACCGACAGCAAGTGGGAATTTGCCGTCAAATTGTTCAGTGATGACAGCCGCTAACTCTTTAGTTTTCTTTTGAATGTCTTCTTCAGAAATTAATATTTCTTTAATCTCATCGTGCATGGAGATCCCCCTAATCATTTATGAAAAGTTATTTGAATTAATCTTTGACCGCTATCTTCTGCTAAATGACTTTTACATACGAACGGAATCCAAATGATTTCACCATTAGACTCAACAATCGGCCATTCATCCCGTAAATACTTAGGAATTTTTTGATCAATAAAAATATCTTTTACTTTCTTACGACCTTTCATTCCTTTAGGTTTAATACGGTCACCATGTTTTCTTGTTCGCACCATGAGTGGAAGTGATATGTGATGCTTATCACATAAGAATGTGTCATTACCTGTATCTTGAACAACATCAACCTCAGCTACTGACACCGACCAACCATTTGGAAGCTGTAAAGTTTCACCAACATTTATAATGTTATGAAACGACTCAACAGCATTTGAACCTTTTAAAATTCGGCATTCATCATAAGCTTTAATCAATGTAATCTGTTTATTAATTTGATACTGGCTGTTCTTTTGATCAGACTGTATCCACTCTTTAAAAGTATTAAAATAATCCTTATCCATCATCTCATGTGTATAAAGATAGTTTAATATTAGATGAAAGATTCTCCTTTGTAAAGGTACGGGTATCTCATTAAACTCAGTAATTGAAAAAGTAGCATAATTTATATTCATATCTACCATTTTACTGAACTGTTCATGAGCCAATGATTGCATTAATTCTTCTTCTTCATTCAATTGTACCTGCAAGCCTGCAAGGCTATGAGTTAAGCTTGGATTTTCTTTTTCTAACAACGGAATCACTTGATTACGAATTCGATTCCTAGTATAAGTATCTTGCTCATTTGACGGATCCATTCTTGGATTTAAGTCATGTTTATGGATAAAATTTAAAATATCGTCTTTAGTAATACATAAAAAAGGCCTTATAATCTTATGTTCGTCAAAATCTCTCTTAATTGGTAACCCTTTTGGCCGTACGCCTTTAATAAACTGCATGAACATGGTTTCTGTTAGATCATCTTGGTGATGACCTAATACAAGCTTACTATGATTATACCCGTTCATACAGTCAGCAAAAAACTGATACCTTTTTTCTCTTGCAGCAACTTGTGTACCTACTTGTTGATCCTTTTTATAACCAGAAACATCGACTCGTCCTATTTTGCATGGTATTCCTAAACGTGCACATTCATTTTGAACAAATTTGACATCATCTAAAGATTCTTGTCCTCTTAATTGGTGGTCGACGGTAAGTGTCATTAAATTTAGATTCCATGATTCTCGAATGGAGGCAAAAAAATGGAGTAAAGCTAATGAATCTGGCCCGCCAGAGACTGCCAGAAACAATGTATCACCTTTTTCAAACAGACGATGTTCTTGGTTAAAGTTGAATACAGCTGATTCCATATTGTTCGCACACCATTTCATAAAATTACTATTCTTTCATCGTACCACTATCTATTTTTATAGTTCAATAAATGTACCTATATTCTATAAAATAAAAAAGTAGAATAAACCTGCGTGCACTAAAATAATGGAAGATAACCCAAGCGCTTCTGGCCAAAAATCAATTTTAGGATTAGTAGCCGTTTTTCTGTTAGATTTAGTTGGTTGTAATTGTTTTCTGTTGATGACTCCAAGTTCACTTTTTAACTCTAGTGCATTGTTATATTGACCACTTAGTGCCTTTTTTAAAATGGGAGTGAGTGGTTTAAGCGATTTAGCCTGGTTTAAGACTTTATAGATGTCACGTTCTTTTGTGTTGTGTATGGTGACATGAGGATCCAAGCTAAGCAAACAAACAGCAAAAGCAAATAAATCGTAAGTCACGTCAGCTCGCCTGTCACCTAACCTCCAGTAACCGCGGTCAAACCAAGTTGTATATTCTCGGATTGCTCGGCCAAGAGCAGTAACCCCGCCCACGTCCACTAATCTAGCTTGTTTAGTCTTTCGATCGATTAAAATATTATCTGGCTTAAGATCTCCGTATATGTATCCTAATTGATGGATTTTGTGTAATTTCTTTAATAATTGAAAACTAATCGGAAATAACCAAGATAATCCTTCTCTCTTAACCCAGTCTGAAACAGGCACACCATCTATATATTCCATTACATAAAATGCTAACTTTAAATCATGAGAAATATAAGCATCATCCACATCCAATAAAAGAGGCCCAAGCGGCGGGCCTTGGACCTTTTTGAATTCCTTTAACACATTGACTTCTGCTGAAATCACACTAGAATCCTGGCTTATTTTTAATGCCACATAACGGTTTCCTATACGGGCTAGATATATAGAACCTCTTGCTCCCTCGCCAATAAGGCGAACGATTGTGTAGGTTCGCTTGTTCCAAATACCTTCTAGACGTTGCTGACTAGTAAGACGAACCGTAGGATGAATCGATGATGTCATCCGAATCGTCCCTCCATTCCTCAGAAGACGGTACGTTTTGGAAAGCTTTCACGGTTTGCTTTAAAGCTGCCCCCGTAGGTGTGATCCCACCTGCTGCTAATTTAGGAAATACTTTGTTGACTCTTTTTCCGTCGTTTGTCCACGGAAGTAATTCTTTAACGACTTGATTTCTTGCAGGGAATTGGTAAATAGAGTAATAGTGATCACCCGTTCTTGCCTGTAAACTTAAAATAAAGTCATCAATCGCATCTTTTACCGCTTCCATTTTATGTTGCATAGATGCACTCGTATCAACCAATATTAACACTTGTAAATTAACCGTTTCGCCTAAATCTTCTACGACCTTTTGAACTTCACCTCTCGTCTCAGGTGGAAGATCTTCTTCATTTGTCTCTTGTCCAAAAATCTGACTTAATTCTTTAGAGACAAAGCCCTGAATCGTCTGTGTCATTGCCTGCCTCGTTACTGTTTGCACAGTTTCTGAAAGGACATCAGCATAGACAATTCGGCTAATTCCATTTCCTGAATTAGCAATATCATTGACTTCTGATAGTCCAACTGGTTCTTCGGTTTGATCATCATCTAGTACACCTATTACATTAACTGCAATTCCTTTTTGAGCAATCATTGAACTCACCTTAATAGGATCTTCCCCTTGATTCGAGCAGCCATCTGTAATTAATAGAATTTGACGGATAGTTCCTGTATGCATGATATGCGCCTCCTTCGTCTTTTTAACCATTGTTGACGATTTTTAGGCAACATATACTATCAATCATATGGATTATTAAACTGATTTTGGGTACGCAAAAGATGCCCACTTCGGTTTACTTTTCTCAATTCTCGTTACTAATACCGTCATATCATCTAAAATTTGATTATGGTTACTACGAACAACCTCTTCTAAGATGATGTCCGCAATTTCCTGAGGGTTCTCTGTCTCAAGTTCTTTCAATTTACGCTTAAGCCAAACCTCTCTATTTTCTTCAAGCCTTGTCGTCTCAAGAACACCGTCACTCACCATAACAAGAATGTCTCCATCTTTTAGAGATTCATTAACTGGCTCAACATCGAACTCATCTAAAATCCCAATAGGTACATTGCTACCTTCAACCGGATAAACAGAACCTGACCTGATAATATAACTGATCGATGCACCAATTTTTAAGAAATTGGCTCTTGGTTCTTGTAAATCTATGATGGCAAGGTCTAAGGTGGCATAGATTTCATCTGATGTTCTTAGCGATAAAATAGAATTAATCGATTGAATGGCAACACGTTCATTTATGCCAGACTGTAAGATTTGCTTAAGTAGTTTTAATGTCTCAGAACTTTCTAAGTATGCTCGCTCACCATTCCCCATACCATCACTAATCGCTACTGCATATCTACTTTTTCCAAGTTCAAGCATGACATAACTATCTCCAGATAAGAAATTACCGTTTTTGGCAGCGTGTGCAACACCCGTATCAAGCTGATACCTTTTAATCGATGCGAAGTTAAATGTGCGATAACCACTTCTAGCATCAACCGGGTCCTCTGATTCAACGACGATCGATTCTCCAAACAACTCAGAAAGCATCGGAGCAATGAGCTTCTCACCTTCTCCATGATATTCATTGAAGTGTAAAGTCATTTCCATATCCACATTGCCTTGATCGATCGAATATAATTCTAAACGGTCTAAGCTTAAATTAAGCTGTTGAATAAGCCGTTTAACTTCTTCTTCTTGCCAGTCGTGTTCTTGACGCTCTTTTAAAATTTCCTTTGCGAAGTTGTTCATGACTTCAGATACGCCATTTAATTGTTCGGATACAAACTTTCTGCTTTCTTTTACCTGCTGTTTTAATCGTTTATTAGCCTGATAGAACGAGAGTTCATATCGCATCTGATCAACCATTTGATCCTGTTTAATACAAAAGTTTTTAAGCTTTCCAACGTTTAAATTTAACTGCGACACGTCGTGATCTTCAATTGACTGCATTGTATCGTGCAATACATTATAGGTTCTATCGAAATTATTGACCCAGCATTGATGTTTCTTAAGACAAGTCTGGCACGTTTTTTCAGACACTCTGCTTAAATATTCATCTACTTCTGTTGTCGCTTCTAAATTCTTCTGTTCCAAATCATAATAAGCAAAACTATGAGATAAAGCTTGAAACATTTCAGAAAAACGTTCAACACGTTCAGCCGTTGCATTTCTAACTTTTTTTACATATTGCTCTTGTGCTTCTTTCTCTTCTTCTGTACCCGGAACAAAAGCAGCCATCTTTTTTATTAACGACTTAGGAGTCAATACAAAGACCCCAGCTGCAATACTTGCCTCAATTAGCAGCTGCTGAAACGAAAGTACATCTACCTGGTACATTCCAATTAACACGGTCGCAACAAACATACCAAGTATGACCCCATATTTATTGGTAACCTTAAGCAGCCCACCTAATAAGCCAGCTAACGCTAGCAAACTCACCTGATAGAGATGAAACGTACTCACTAAACTGAGCATTAAACCTACAATTACTCCAATAGCTGATCCAACGGTCGCACCAGCTATAAAAGCACTTAATAAAACAAAGTATTTAGAACCAACTTGCTCTAAACCTACTCCTGTGACGGATAAACCTACGAATCCAGTAATAACTGCCGTTGCTAAAATAACTAAACAAATAATTTCTTCAACTTTCACCTTCAACGCTGGCCTTTTATTAGACAAGTAAGGGAATGATTGTAAAAAAATCATAATTAAAAAGGCACTCAGTACAGCTTCTGTTGCTAAAATGGCTGCATCATACATGACAATGGACCCTTCAAGTACATAAAAAACACCACGCCCGATGACAGAACTGACTAATGTAGCTGCAATGACTGGGCTTGTAATCCTAGCCATTTTATTTAAGAAGAGTTTATAAATAAACATGAGAATAATACCAGAAACAACAATGTACATCGTTTGCTGTATACTAACTGTTATGGCACCCATTGATAAAAACATAAACACGGTGAAGGCTGATTGTTTTCTCGTAATAATTGTTGTTGCTAAAAACGCCAAAGCAAATGGCGACAAAGAAGATAATATGATGGCTCGTCCAAGGAAAAACCCGATCATGTATAATAACCATCCTTGGTCGAATAACTTGCGTACAACGATTTGTTTAATAGATTGATAGAATTGACTTAACTTAGGAAATTTAGGTTGCTCAGTCGTCACTGCTCCTACTTTAGATAATATTGCCATACTCACGACCACTCCTTTAACTAAATTCAACCACATAATCTATTAATTTTTTTGTCAAAATAGCGTGACTATTTCAAAAAAGTTTTCGACGTTTAGCTTCGCTTATTCTCACTATTTCAACAAAATATGGTTTGTTAAGAGGACTATTATGAAAAAAGTTGTAACATCATAAAAACTTATTCAAAAAATTGTTGACACATATGAAAACCTGTATTATTATAAATTTTGTGTTTAAAAGATTTACTTAACTGACCACAACTTGGCGGTGTAGCTCAGCTGGCGAGAGCGTACGGTTCATACCCGTGAGGTCGGGGGTTCGATCCCCTCCGCCGCCACTCTTAATAAGGCCCGTTGGTCAAGCGGTTAAGACACCGCCCTTTCACGGCGGTAACACGGGTTCGAGTCCCGTACGGGTCACTAAAGCAAAAAGCCGTTCAAACTGAAATTAGTTTGAACGGCTTTTTTTGGCTCTACATTATTTGTTGGGGTAGAGGTTATTTTCTGATAAATCCTTTAAGTCTTTAATGTTAACCTTCCAGGTTAGGCCTTCCCTTTTCGCGGGCGATCCGCGAGCCTCCTCGAACTCCACTAACGTTACGTTCTGTGGGGTCTCGCCTGGCTCGCTCTCCCGCTGGAGTGTCAGGCCTACCTTTGGATTTAAATGATTTGATCGTTTTAGATTAGTTATAGCATCATCAATATAAAAGTTTAAAGGTTGGTTCGTTTTAATTAAATTAGGAGTGAGCGTATGCTCAACAAAACTTTTGACTTAGAACCCTTTTTTCTCGTGATTTTATTACCACTGCTAGCCAAAGATCTAATATATCTACCCTTAATTCAGTTTTATCTACCTCAATTTGAGATTTATCTACCCTCTTTAAAATTTTATGCATTTCTTCTATTTAAAAAAAGACGCCCAATATTGAGCGCCTTTTAGAAAATGAATTTATATCCAACATTAAATGTTTTATTCACACATCTTTTTCGACAGCAAGTTATCCTCTCTTAGCACCTCGACCTCCACGACGGGACTCCGTATGCTTTTTAAGAGACGCTAATTTATCTTCGCTATCCTTTAGAAATTTGTTCATTTTGGATTCGAAGCTTTCACTGCGTTTCTTTTGAGCTTGCTTTTCATACTTTTCATTAGCCTTCTTAATTGAAAGACCAATTTTCCCGTCATCTTCAACGTTTAACACTTTGACTTCTACTTCGTCACCGACTGATAGATGTTCATTAATGTCTTTAACGAATTTGTTAGCCACCTCACTGATGTGAACTAACCCTGTAGAGCCATCTGGTAGTTCTACAAATGCTCCAAAGTTTGTGATGCGGGTAACCTTACCACGCAACTTGCTGCCTACTTCAACTGACATAAAAGAAATGCTCCTCCTTAAAAAATTAAAAGATATATTCTTATATATTATATATAAGCAGAGAAATAAGTGTCAATAAGAAGGGTCTTCATCTGGTAATTTAAAAATAATTTCCCCATCTTCTGAAAAGAAATAGTCTTTCCTGGCGATCTTTAGTAAATAATCAATATCGCCTAAAAGCTGTATTTCTTTATTAAGCTTATTATTTTCTGCTTTATATTCTTCTAAGGTGGCGACTTTTTCATCGTATTTTTGTTGCTTTTCTTCCATCACTGCACGCTGATTAATATGCGTAAACACCAAGATTCCCATGATTAAGGAAAATAGCACACCAAAAGCTAGTAACCTGCGGAATAATAGCTTCTTCTGTTTTGCCTTAAAGTCCCTTTGTTCTTCGTGTTCTTGAACATATTCAGTTTGGATTTTCGCAACATTACGCCGGCTACGAGTCCGCCTCGTCATTTTTACGCCTCCTAAATTTTAAAAGGTATAGCAAGTCCTTTTTTAGCTTATTTATTATTCTACTACAGATTGAAAGTAAATTCAGCAAGTAATTTTGGACGAATTTAGGGATAAAAGGTCGAATAAAGAAGGCTATCACGCGATAAATAATCGTTATTATCTTCCAAACGATCGAAAGAACGCCTACAAAAATAGCTACCACTAATTGAATAATCCATATAACAGGCCTAATAACCAATGTTTGAATGAGACGACTGATTAACTGATATACATGAATTGTAAAACGGATAAAACTTTTTAAAATAGGTATATAAATAGTCTGGAATAAGGCGTAATACGATGAAATTCCTAGTAGCACTGCTAAAGCTAAATAAAAACGGATAATGCCGCCATTCGCTAAAAATAATAAATAAAAAATGAGGCAGCCTTGTGTGAGGAAAAATAACATATCGACGATCACACGATTCCAGTAAGCTTGAGGTCGCAATAACAGCTTGTACGTATCAAACATAGCTGACATTACAACCCCTCCGCTTACCATGGTTAACATGGTTAAGAACTGAGTATCTAGGTTCATTTAAATAACTTATTAAAGAAACCTTTACTCTTATTGCCCTGGTGATCATCGATGTAACTGAAGGCTTCTATTTTCCCTTGAATCGTTAATAGTCCTTCCTCCACATTTAGGTTTTTCATGTGAAGGTTCTCACCTCGAACGACTAAGTATCCTAGTGTCGTTTGAAGCAGAAACTCTTCAGTATCAAAGCTGTCTACATCCTTTACACCTGTTAATTCCAAGCGACGACGGTTCGTAAGTTTAAGTTCGTGGTTTTGCTCTCTTTCACGTTCATTCTTATATAGGCTTTGTTCATATTGCATGTCCGATCCCTCCTATCATATACCTATGATAGAAAGGACAGGTTTATCACACTATTTTTAATCGATTCTCTCTTGCTCAACCTTTTCTTCATTAACGACCGTATATAGTGTCGTCGCTTCGTCTTTCTTGACTTGCTCACTTAATCGTTCGACCCGAATCGTTAATAATGTATGGCCGAAACGAATTTTGATTTCGTCACCAACTGTTAATTCAGAAGAAGCCTTTGCTGGTCGTCCATTGACTTCAATCCGACCTTGGCTAGCCACTTCCTTAGCAACCGTCCTTCTTTTAATCAACCTTGATAGTTTTAAGAATTTATCAACTCTCATAATGACACTCCCTATATTATTCATTCTCTGTTTGTTTAGCCTTCTCCCAATAATGATCCATTAATTCCAATGATGCATCATCAATATTTATTTGATCATGCTTTAACATTTCCTCAAGCTTTTTAAACCGTTTTATGAACTTTACGCTAGTTCGATGGAGTGCTAGCTCTGGATCTAATTGATAATATCGGCCAACATTCACAAGTGAGAACAGCACGTCTCCGAATTCCATCTCTGCATCACTAGTTGACTCATTCGACAGCGCTTCTTGTAATTCCTTTATTTCTTCCTCTACTTTAGAGAACATAGAAGTAGGTTCATTCCAGTCAAACCCCACTTTTGATACTTTTTTCTGAATTTCTTTAGCAAATAATAACCTCGGTAATGATTCGTTTAATTCATCTAAAACAGACTCCGTTTTGGGACGATTCTTTTGTTTAATTTGTTCCCAGTTCTTCTTCACTTCCTCTGCAGAGTCAACGCTTACATCTCCAAACACATGAGGGTGACGTTCAATCATTTTATCGGTGATCGACCTAATCACATCATTCACGGTAAAATATCCGCTTTCTTCAGCAATTTGACTATGAAGCATAACCTGAAGTAGTACATCTCCAAGTTCTTCAGCTATATGAGCATCATCTTCTTCCTCAATTGCATCGATCACTTCATAAGCTTCTTCAATTAAAAAACGGCGAAGTGATTCATGGGTTTGCTTTTGATCCCACGGGCAGCCACCAGGCCCCCTTAACCTCGCAACCACTTCCCTAATTGTATCAAACTGATGGTGTAGTAAAGATGAATCAGCTGGTTTTATGTAAAGAGTCGTTAGGTTTGAAAATTGAAACTGACGATCTAATTGATATAACGGAACAGTGTTAACCTTCTCATTTTCTATATCACCAGCAGAATCCACAATCGTGATCGGATAGTCATATGGTAAGTCTTCCATTAACGTTAACTTAACTTCTGATGCCGCCATCTCATCATAAACTTGAGCAATAAATATATGCTGCCTGTATTGAATAAGCTCTCGCTTTAAGTCTGTACCATCAAGCAGTTGAAACCCTTCTATTGGGTCAACTTTAACAGCTGAAAATAACGCATCTATAAAGCTTTGCCCACCGATGACATCAACCTTTACCTCTTCATTGTTCCGTAGTATTTTGACGGTCCGTTCGGCAACCATTGGATGTCCAGGCACTGTATACAAAACATCTTCAATTAGGCTTTTTTGAATTAGTTGATTCGAAATGGCCTCATATACTTGTTCGAATTGATCAAAGGATTCATAAACATTGTCCATAGATTCAAATTGAACCCCTTCATTTGCAAGAACTTGTACGACAGGATGTTCTTTTGTTCTTGTGTAGATTGTTCCTTCATGCTGAGTGAGTTTTCTATAAATCCCCAATGGTAATTGGTCAATTGAACTAGCGCCTAGCCCTACTACAGTAATGTTACCCATCATGATCTCCTTTCAAACCGATGACCAACCAAAGCCATCCATTCATTTTTAGAAAAAATCTTGAAGACATATAGCCCGATTAAAATGATTAATATTCCTAATACACATTGGGCTAATACAATTGGAATTAACACTAAACGGTCCACTATTAGCCACTGATTAATAGACCATACGGCCCCTAGCATAATTACACTTAATAATAAGATTTTGATGAAAAATTTAAACGGAATACTAACCTTTGTTAATTGCTTCCATTTTACGATAAACACAAGCAATAGAAAACTAACAGCCACTAAATAAGCCATACTAGATCCGACTAGTCCAAACTTAGGAATGAGCAAAATATTTAAACACCACTTTATAATAATCATCATCAAGACCCATTTTAATTGTTGAATGCGATAGTTATATTCTTGCAAAAAGACGGAAATAACAATGGTCATTGATAATAAAAAGACTAACCCCATCATTAATTGGATTGAATATGTCCCTTGTCTTGTTATAAACAAAAGCGGATTTAGATTAGGCATTACTGCTACTAATCCTAATGAGGCAGATAATGATAGTAAAAAAGTCCACTTTAAAGCTAGTAACTGTTGGTTTAAATCCTTATTTAGAGCCGGAATGAGTGCAAGCGCTAAAGATGACCCAATGACTAAACCAAGCTGCACCATTGAATGGCTGCGATCAAACACTCCTTTAGCGATTTTAGCTTCTTCGAATGCCAAACCATATTTTCTTAATAAATCAACTAGTGAAAAGACGTCTACCACTTGTAAAACCAAATGCAGGACATACGTGATACTATACACTGCTATACCAATAAGCAACGATTGTACAAACGTTCCTTTAAGCTTTTGATGCTTTGAAAGCTTGTAGGCTGTTTTCTTGCGGCGAAACATTAAGGTTAACCATAGACCTGCTATAACTGCCCCTATTATTGTTGCAATTGATGTTAAAACACCAATGGAATAAATCGGCAAGTGATTCACCGCTACGATTGTCACGATAATAATCCCAAATACGCGAACCATTTGCTCAACCACTTGAGAGATCGCGACATACTCTGTTAAATGAACGCTTTGGAAAAACCCTCTAAATAGAGCTGTAAAGGGAATTATTAAAAACATTAAACTTGCAGCTTTTATTGAGGGAGCGAGTGATGCGTCGCCCATAACGCTTGATAAAAAATCTGACGACAACCAAATGCCTAAAAATATTATAAATCCTAAGCCAAATAACCAATAAAAAACCGCCCACGTATTTGGAAGGCGTGCGTCAATTTGCTGATCTTTGTCTTTAAGTGTGTGAGATAATGCACCCGGAATGCTGTACACTGATAAGAGAATCGCAATTGATAATATCGGATAAACTTGCTGATAAATGTACAACCCTTCATCACCAGCCATGTTTTGTAACGGTACCCGATAAATCATGCCTAACACTTTACTTATAAAACCCGCGATAGTCAGTAAAAGGGCACCTTTAATCCAAATTGCTTGCCTACTCATATTAAACTCCGTTCAACCTGTTTTTTTACCATTATAGCACACTAAAACTGACAATCTTTTCTCTTAACATAATAAAGAACAGTAAGGTAGTCTCCTCCTTACTGTTCAGCTTAATTATTCCATTTGTCTCGCCAAAAAGTTTGCGGCTGCTTGACAGACTTTAACTTCGACGTCCGTCAATGAACCTTTGTCCATAATCATTATGACACTTCCAACTGGGTCACCATTCGATACAATTGGTTGAATAAGATAAGATGAGACCGATTCCTCTTTGCCTTCAACGATTTCAATCGTTGACTCGTTTTTCTCAACTTTGTTTTCCCGCTTATCCATCGCCGATTCAATCTCTTTGCCTATGTTTTTATTTAAGTACTCTTTCTTGGATGCACCCGCGATTGCAATAATTTCATCGCGATCTGATACTAAGATTTTTTGACCAAGAGAATCGAATAAGGAATGTGCATACTCTTGTGCAAATTCACTTAATTCATTTATCGGTGAATATTTCTTTAAAATAACTTCACCTTCTCGGTCGACAAAAATTTCTAATGGATCCCCTTCTCGAATGCGTAATGTTCTTCTTATCTCTTTAGGGACAACAACTCTGCCGAGATCATCTATTCGGCGTACAATTCCTGTTGCTTTCATTTCTTGAAATCCCCGCTTTCTATGGTGTACTTGCATTGGTAACGATGGCTACCCGCTCGTCACCTGCTAGTAATTTTTAGTATGAGACAAGAAGCACAATCTATTCATTTATTGGTAATTTTTTTGTTTCATCTAATTTTGATAAAAATTCTTCGAGTACTTGATAGCGTTTTACGCGGTTCTGCCTTTGAAATTGAAACGTTATTTTTAGTTGCTTGCCTTCAGTACCAAGCTGAACCATTCGTCCATATTCATTCGCAAGCGTAAACAACTGCGCACCGTCAACTTTCTGACTTTCATCTGCATCCATTAATAACTCCATTTTATTTTTACGTTCATCAATATTCTGAATACGTTCCTTCTTAGCTAATATCCGAATGCGAGAGACTTGTAATAAATCTTCAACCTCTTGAGGGTATTCACCAAAACGGTCTAATAATTCATCCTTTGTATCATAAATATCTTGAAGATCATCAGCAGCTTGAATCTGCTTATACATTTCGATCTTTTGAGCTTCATCCGTAATATACTCACTAGGAATATAAGCATCTAAAGCTAATGACATCTCAACCTCAAATGGTTTCGTTTCTTCATAAGTTTTACCTTCTTTTTTCGCCTTTATAGCATCATTAAGCATTTGAGAATAAAGGTCAAACCCGACCGAATCAATAAACCCGTGTTGCTCTGTGCCTAGTAAATTTCCTGCTCCTCGAATCGATAAGTCACGCATGGCAATTTTGAAGCCAGACCCTAGTTCAGTAAACTCTTTAATGGCCTCTAATCGTTTTTCAGCTACTTCTGAAAGGACTTTATTTTGTTGATAAGTAAAATAGGCATAGGCTAAACGATTAGAACGCCCAACACGGCCTCTTAATTGGTACAACTGGCTCAGTCCCATTTTGTCACCGTCGTATACAATTAACGTGTTAACGTTTGGAATATCAATTCCTGTTTCGATAATTGTAGTGCTGACTAATACATCAAAATTACCTTCTAAAAAGTCGAAGATAATCCCTTCTAGCTGACCTTCACTCATTTGACCATGTGCATAATTAACTCTAGCGTCTTCAACTAGCGCATCAATCTCTGCCGATACTTTTTCAATAAGATCGACCCGGTTGTATAAGAAAAACACTTGGCCGCCTCTTGCTAATTCACGTTCAATAGCTTCTCTAATAAAAGCAGGATTATATTCTAATACATAAGTCTGTATTGGAAAACGATTCTCTGGTGGCGTTTCTATGACAGACAAGTCCCGCACCCCCACCATAGACATGTGAAGTGTCCGCGGAATTGGAGTAGCTGTTAATGTTAACACATCCACATTAGCTTTTAACTGTTTAATCTTTTCCTTATGTTTAACCCCAAAACGCTGCTCTTCATCTACGACGAGTAATCCTAAATCTTTAAACACAACATCCTTTGATAGGACTCGGTGCGTGCCAATAACTACGTCGATTAACCCTTTTTTTAATTTATCTAACGTTTCTTTTTGCTGTTTAGGCGTTCTAAAACGGCTAAGTAAACCAACATTAACACCAAACTCTTGAAAACGTTCCTGAAATGTTTCGAAATGCTGCTGAGCTAATATAGTTGTCGGTACAAGCACAGCTACCTGTTTATTATCCATTACCGCTTTAAATGCTGCACGAATGGCCACTTCCGTTTTCCCATAGCCAACATCACCGCATAATAAACGGTCCATAGGGCGTTCACGTTCCATGTCATGCTTAATCTCATCAATACAGCGCAATTGGTCCTCAGTTTCTTCATAAGGAAAAGCCGCTTCAAAATCGCGCTGCATTTCAGTATCTTTAGAAAATGCATGACCTTTAGAAGCTTCTCGTTCTGCATAAAGCTGGATTAAATCATCCGCGATATCCTCAACCGAAGATTGAACGCGAGACTTAACTTTCTTCCACTCGCTTCCTCCTAGACGATATAGCTTAGGTGCTTTACCTTCTGAACCAACATATTTCTGAACCTGATCAATTTGATCGACCGGAACATATAACTTATCATTTCCTGAATAGTTAATGACCATATAGTCTTTATGAAGATCATTCACTTCTAACGTTTCAATGCCTAAGTATTTACCGATTCCGTGATTAATGTGGACGACGTAATCGCCTACTTTAAGTTCCTGATAACTCTTAACTCTTTCAGCATTTGAGATTTTTTGACGTTTTCGCTTTTTAGGCTTTTGCTTTTTAAACAGTTCTTCTTCAGTTAAAACGGCAAGCTTAAAAGCTGGCATCTCAAAGCCCTGGCTTAGGCTCCCTTGAATAACAATTGGTTCATTGACTGGAAGCTCTGTGTCTGAATCAACTTTGTAGGTTGTCATCTTATAATCATCTAACACACTTACAATTCGGTCCATTCTCTCTTCATCTTGAGCAACAATTACGACAGAGAAATTGGCGTTCGTCCATCGATCAATCTCACTTTTAAGCATTGGCATTTGACCATGAAATGTTTGCATTTGGCGACTAGATACATTAATTATATTTTCAGGCTTTGTATTTGGGATATGCCTTAAAAATAAAGAAAAATATATTTTTGGCTGAGTCATTTTTTGCATGACAGTAGCCCAGTCAAACGTTAGCGTAAGCCCACTAACTAAAGACTGGGTCTCCAACATATCGGTATACCAATTTGCTTCCTCTTGGTCTAACTGCTCAGCTGTCTCAATAATTCGACTCATCTCATCAAATACAATCACGGTATCATCGCTTAAATAATCTATTAAACTATAAACATCATCATAGAGTAACGATAAGTACTTGACTAAACCTGGAAAATGTTCACCCTGTTCAAGCCTTTCAATATCATAGCCAATGGATTCTTGAAGCTTTTCTTGCTTGTCAGGCTCTTTAATCTTTTTAAGAGATTTAGATAGAAGCTGTTTTAACTGATCAGCAGCTGATAACATCTGGTCAGATGTCAATAAAAACTCATGTACAGGTCCGATATGAACTTGATTAAGCTCTTTGTCTGACCTCTGATCTTCAGCATTAAAATACCTAATTGATTCAACTTCATCATCAAAAAATTCAATGCGTAATGGATTGATCTCCGTTAAAGGAAATAAATCAATTATGCCGCCTCGCCGGCTCATTTCACCAGGAGCCGTTACCATGTCAGTCTGTTTGAAACCCAGTTTGACTAACTTCTCAATCGTCTCTTCAAATGGATACTCCTGACCTACTTGGAAATCTACTGACGCTCGTTCACTAACATCAGATGGGGGCAGCACTCTTTTTAATGCCGCAACAGGCACAACCAAAATTCCTTGTTGATTCGTTTGCCATTTTTCCCAAACCTCTAATCGTTGAGCCTTTAGCTCAGGGGAGGCTGTTTCTGTCTCAGCTGCTAGTAATTCGTTAACTGGATATAACAAAACTGAATCAGGGTCCTCAGAGACCGACCCTAATTCTTCGTATACCTTTTGTGCTTGCGTTAGATTATGGGTTATATACAACATTGGACGACTTGTTTTTTCCTGTAGTGCACCAGCTAGTAGCTGTCTTGTTGACGTAGTCAGGCCGGCAACTAACTGTTCACTCATTCCGCTATCAAGACCCTCGAGTAAATTAACAATGTCATCTTGTGAAGTTAAATATGACTTCAAATTCTGCAACAAATACTCCCCCTTGCACCTACAATGCCTAATCAGTCATAAACAGAAAAATGCCTTGGTTATCACCAAAGCGGTAAATTCTATTAATGAATAAATGTATCATTTTCAAAAAGATTTGGATTTTGAGTTAAAATTTCTTCACAATGTTCACAAACAAGTTGAACAAAAGTCTCACCATCGTCATTTAGCTGCACAATATCTAAGGCAAGAGGCTGTTGTCCTAATAATTCATAAACACGGTTTTCATCCTCTATGACACCCATTGATTGTCTACAGTGTCTACATTTCATTGTAACTGACACACGAAAACCTCCTTCAGCAAACTATTAATTAGGTTTGCCAAAAATAAGGAGATTTATGCAGCATTACTTAGCATTATACGTATTCATAACTTCTAAAAATGGTTGACGCATCCAATCTTCACAAGCATGCGCTGACTGTTCAATTGCTTCATCAACAATTGTGCGGTTTGACTTTGCAAATTTTCCTAATACATAATCTACAACTGGTAAATCTGTTTCAGGTCTTCCAATTCCAAAACGAATTCGATTGAATTCTTTTGTTCCTAGTTGATCAATAATACTTCTAATTCCATTGTGACCCCCGTGACCACCTTTTTGTCTAAGACGGATTCGTCCAGTTGGCAAGTCTAAATCGTCATACACAACCACTAGATCTTCAGGTTTTAGATCATAATAATCAACAACCTTTTTGACAGCATTCCCAGATAAATTCATGTACGTTTGTGGTTTGAGTAAAATGATTTTCTCACCATGCCAGTGTTCCTCTGCATAATGAGACTCAAAACCACTTTTACTTAGCTTCCAACCGTTTTCTTTCGCAATGTGATCAACAACCATAAATCCTATATTATGCCGAGTTTTGCGATATTTAAAACCTGGATTCCCTAAACCAACGATACACTTCATAATATGCGACTCCTCTATTCATTAAGCTAATTTATGTAATAAATTTTAATTTAGGATGTACTAATAATATGGATCTTAAACTAAATAAATAAAGATCGAAGCCGAATAGATGTGTGACTTCGATCTTTATTATGGTTTAAATTAATCAATTAATTATTCGTCTTCGTTATCGTTTTTCTCGTTGATTACTTCTGGCTCAGCACCTTCTTCTCCGCCTTCTTCTCCTTCTTCAGGAACCTCTTCTGCTTGTGGCGGTAAGATGGTAATGACTGTTGTCTCTGCATCATCTAAAATCTCATAACCTTTACCTGCATTTAAGTCACCAACGGTAATACTATCACCAATGTTCAACTCTGAGATATCAATTGAAATCTCTTCTGGAATGTTATTAGGAGTTGAGCGAACGTTAATGGTGTGTAGCGCTTGTTGTTTAACACCACCATCTTTAACACCTTGTGCTTCACCTTCGAAGTTAATGTTAACTTCTACGTCAACTTCTGTAGACATGTCCACTTGATAGAAATCTGCATGAACAAGTTTGTCTTTAATAACATCTGACTGATACTCATAAAGCATCACATTTAATTGATCTTTGCCTTCAACTTCTAAAGAAAATACAGCGTTACGACCTTCGTCGCGAACGTTTTTAATTAATTCAACTTCCTCAACGGCTACCGTAACAGGTTCCTTACCTTTACCGTAAACTACCGCTGGAACGTATCCTTCTTTTCTTAATCGTTTAGTTTGTGATCTGCGTAGATCTGTACGATCTTGCGCTTGTATTGTTGCTGCCATGATTTTCAACCTCCGTAATTTTTAAGTCTATTATTTTCCCTTCCCTTTATTATACCTTTTTAAACGTAGAAGTAAAATTATAGATAAATTACGCCGTGATCATTAATCAAATAGTGAGCTAATTGAACGATGCTCATGAACACGTTTGATGGATTCTGCAATAAGCTTTCCTACCGAAAGCTGTGTGATTTTTGGTGACTGCTTTTCTTCTGATAAAGGAATACTATTTGTCACTGCCAACTCTTTAATTTTAGAATTATCAATACGCTCAATAGCAGGACCTGATAAAACAGGGTGTGTACAACATGCGTAAACTTCTTTTGCGCCGTT
Organism: Piscibacillus salipiscarius; assembly: GCF_042685285.1. Lineage (NCBI taxonomy): Bacteria > Bacillati > Bacillota > Bacilli > Caryophanales > Bacillaceae > Piscibacillus > Piscibacillus salipiscarius. Next base: position 20,772 of record NZ_JBHUMZ010000043.1, read on the forward strand.
TTCCATCATCGCGTTTGCCGCTAACGTAATAGTACCAGCCGTATCAATAATATCATCAATTAGTATGGCTGTTTTACCTTCAACATTACCTACAATATTCATCACTTCTGCAACATTCGGGCGTGGACGACGTTTATCAATTATTGCAATCGGAGCTTTAAGTCGATCAGCTAACATTCTTGCTCTGGTTACTCCACCGTGATCTGGAGATACAACGACGACATCTTCTAGGTTCTTTTCAATAAAATGTTCACTTAAAATTTTAACGCCTACTAAGTGATCAATCGGAATATTAAAGAAACCTTGAATTTGCGCTGCGTGAAGGTCAAGCGTAATAACACGATCGGCACCTGCTGTTTCTAATAAATCAGCTATTAGTTTGGAAGTAATCGGTTCTCTTGAACGGGCTTTACGATCTTGACGAGCATATCCATAATAAGGCATCACGATATTAATCGTTCTAGCTGATGCGCGTTTTAGAGCATCAATCATAATTAACAACTCCATTAAATGTTCATTAACTGGAGCACTTGTTGATTGAACAACAAACACGTCACAACCACGTATGCTTTCTTCAATATTGATTTGCACTTCTCCATCACTGAAGCGTTTAACAGAACTTTTTCCTAATTCAACTCCAACATGATTCGCAATCTCTTTTGCTAATTCTGGATTTGAATTCAGACTGAAGACTTTTAAGTAAGGGTCATTGTAATGGTTTGACATAATTTAGAGAACCTCCAAAAAGATATATTTATTGACGTTTGTTCAAACGTTCTACATAACCTTCTTTGTTTTCCTGACGAGACCTTGCAATAGAGAGTGCTTTTTCAGGGACATCCTTTGTAATGGTTGACCCAGCAGCGACATAAGCACCTTTTTTAACTGTGACAGGTGCAACTAAATTAGAATTACAACCGATAAAGGCTTCGTCTTCTATTATGGTTTTAAACTTGTTTTTACCGTCATAATTAACAGTGATTGTACCACAGCCGATATTAGCATCTTTGCCAATCTCAGCATCGCCAATGTAAGACAAATGCGAAACTTTACTATTGGTATCAATTTCAGATTTTTTAATCTCAACAAAATTACCTATCTTAACTTCATCTGAAATGCTGCTTTCTGGTCTAATATGGGCATACGGTCCAATATTTACGTTTTGACCAACTTTGCTTTCAGTTACCACGCTTTGTTTAACAACCGTATGTTCACCAATCACGCTATCTTTAATTTCACTGTTTGGACCGATGACGGCATCACTTTTAATAACAGTCTGACCTGACAGCTTTGTACCAGGCTCAATGACCACATCAGACTCAATTTTAACATCTGAGCCGATGTAAGTATTTGAAACGTCAATAATAGACACACCATTTCGCATATGTTGTTCATTAATTCGGCGCTGCATGATTTTCTCTGCGTTTGATAGTGCTACTCGGTCATTAACACCGATCGTTTCTTCAAAGTTAGGTGTCGTATAAGCTACTACTTTTAACCCGCGTTCTTTCGCAATCGATAATACATCAGGTAAGTAATATTCACCTTGAGAATTATCGTTTGAAACATTATCTAATGCGTCAAATAATAAGTGGTTGTCAAAGCAATAAACGCCCGTATTAATTTCATTAACGGATAATTCATCTTCTGATGCATCTTTATGCTCAACAATTTTTTCAACTTCATTATGTTCATTACGGATGACCCGTCCATATCCAGTTGGGTCTTCTAATATAGACGTTAAAACAGTTACTTGGGCCTGCTGATCCTCGTGATAATTCATTAACTCACTAAGTGTTTCACCTGTTAATAATGGTGTATCACCGCACACAACAATCGTTGTTCCTTGTTTACCTTTTAAATATGATTCGGCCATCTGAACCGCATGACCTGTTCCTAATTGTTCTTCTTGTAAAGCATATTTCGTTCGATCTCCTAGTTGATCTTTAACTAAATCAGAGCCATGTCCAATAATTGTAATCATATCTTCAAGTTCTAACTTAGATAACTGATCAACCACATGCTCTACCATCGGCTTACCACACACCGGGTGTAGTACTTTATATAACTTCGATTTCATTCGTGTTCCTTTACCAGCCGCTAGCACCACAGCATATCTATTTGACATATTCATTTCCCTCCAACACATTCATCCACTATGAATATATCTTAAATTATAAGTGCTTGCAACTTAACTGGGGTTAAATCATATTAACAATTTTTGAATAATGAAAAGACGGAAAATGTACATTGAGAAATTAGGTCAAATAAAAAAGAGTCTAACCAATACTTTTGGTTAGACTCTTAAAGCATATTAAGAAGCACCTGCTTCTTCGTATTCGACTTCCTCACCGACGCGGTGGTATTCTTCTAAGACTGCATCTTGAATTTTACCACGTGTGTCAGAATTGATCGGGTGAGCGATGTCTCTAAATTCACCGTCCGGCGTACGCTTACTTGGCATAGCTACAAATAAGCCGTTGTTCCCGTCAATGACACGAATATCGTGAACGACAAACTCCCCGTCTAATGTGATCGATGCGATCGCGCGCATACGACCATCCGTGTTCACACGGCGCAATCTTACGTCAGTTACTTGCATTATGTCTCACCACCTTTAAAAAGTTACTAGCTTAAATAGATTAGAAATAGATTGAATAATGGCAAAAATCAATCTAAAAAATAAGGACTTAATTAATCATTTCCACAAGCTTTTAAATAATCCTTCAAGATTTTGAAAAAAATTTAAAAAAATATTAAATTTTTATGTTAATTAAGAGACTACTAGAGATTTAATAGGCATGCAATAGTCTTTAGACAAAAAATAGACAAATTTTAAAAAGGTTACGTGCCATTATTTTAAAAAAGAAATGCCCTTCATCTCTGCATGGCATGCGCAATATGCAGGAGTGTCGGGCATTTCTTTTATTATTCAGTCCGGGCCACTTAACTATTAAAGTAATTCCCTTTCTCAACTTTAATGGTTTGATTTTGCTCATCAACTTCCATCATCTTGATAAGGGAAATATAATCTTGTACTTTACGTTCTTCATCTTCATCCTCAGCTTCAGCAAGGACTCCAATTCCTTTAACATTAGCTTCAAATTCATCCATTAAGCTAATCATGCCTTGAATTGTGCCGCCAGCTTTCATAAAATCATCGACAATCAGAACATTAGCATCTTTTTTAATACTTCGCTTAGCCAAAACCATTGTTTGGATCTTTCTTGAAGAACCGGAAACATAATTAATACTAACCGTTGACCCTTCTGTTACTTTTGGGTCTCGTCTAATAATGACAACTGGAACGCCGATTACTTGAGCGACTGCATAAGCAAGAGGAATGCCTTTTGTTGCAACTGTAACAATATAATCGACCTCAGAATGATCAAATGCTGAAGCGAACACTTTCCCTATGTCTTGAACGTATTTAGGATGGCCTAACAAATCACTCATGTAAACATAGCCACCTGGTAAAATCCTTGAAGCATCCTCTAAATGGGTAATCAAATGAGTTACAATGGATTCAGCCTCTTCTTTTGATAAATCAGGGATATATTCGACCCCACCTGCTGCACCTGCAACAGTATGTAGTTCACCTATACCCATTTTCTTGAACATGTCATTTATAATATCAATATCTTCACTAATTGATGACTTTGCAGCATCATACTTTTCAACAAAGTATGGCAGTGAGCTTAACGTTTTTGGATTCTCCAAAAAATAATGGGTCATGGCAACTAACCGTTCACTGCGTTTCATAATCGTTCACCTCAAAACCGAATATTCTTTGTAGACTATACCATTAATGAACGGATTTATCCATTTATTAGCGTAGCATTCGGACAGCATAAACCTCTGAACAGAACCCTCGTAAACTGTTATATATTCTGTTTGCCTTTTCTTCCTTAGCTACAAGAGAATAAACCGTAGGGCCGCTTCCGCTCATTAACACTCCATCGCCACCGGTTTTCTCCATACGGCTTTTAATTTGTGCAACTTCACGATGCATTGAAGCTGTAATAGGTTCTAACACATTACCTAAATTCTCACAAAGACTTTTAAAGTCTTGAGACTCAAGTGCTTTGACCGCTGCTTGTGTTTTTGGGTGGGTTATGTTGGTAAAGTCGACTTTTTCGTAAATATCTTTCGTAGATACACCTATATTAGGTTTTGCAAGCACAACCCAACAGGCAGGTGGTGAAGGAAGTGCCGTTAACCTTTCCCCACGTCCTTTCGCTAAGGCTGTACCACCCATAACGCAGAAAGGTACATCTGATCCGATTTCAGCTCCGATTTCCTGAAGTTCTTGATTCGTTAACCTAAGATCATAAAGCCGGTTTACACCTCTAAGAGTCGCAGCCGCATCGCTGCTACCTCCTGCAAGGCCCGCAGCTACTGGAATATTTTTGTCTAAATGTATACGAATACCTTGCTTAATATTAAAACGCTCTTTTAATAAAGTTGCAGCTTGGTAAGCTAAATTTCGCTGATCATTCGGAACAAACCTGTTCTCTGAAGCTATTTCAACTTTATTTGAGTCGATTTTTTCAAACGATAACCGGTCGGCTAAATCAATCGTTGTCATAATCATTTCAACTTCGTGATAGCCGTCATCACGTTTATGTAAAACATCTAAAGTTAAATTAATTTTTGCCGGTGCTTTCTCATAAATCATGTCATGTTTCACCTGCCTACGTTTTTCTTTACGATTGTACCATAAGATTTCCCATGGGTATAAATAATATAAGTAAGAAAAGCGCAAGGCGCCCGTTTAACCACACAGTGACTGGACCAACTAAACTGAGATAAAGGAAACACGGCGAGCATCGCGAGCCGATGGTGACTTATCGTAGGTTTAGTTGGGAAGTCACCCAGTGGTTGGGTACATTGCGCTAGACATTGCTAATCAAAATAAATAGCTGAGGTTTGAAGTGAAAATTTTTTATTTTCCTAGCCTTTAAAAAAGGATAGGTCATTACGACCTATCCTTAGACATTTGCTCTTGAGCCATTTGTACAGCTCTTTTAACCATATTTCCGGCGTCTCGAGACTTAATGCCTCCCCATCCTTCTTTTTGCACCGTGTCGTAAAAACCTAATTCCTTTGCGATCTCTTCCTTCAAACGATCTGACATAATGCCACGTCGTCTTCCCATCGGTTGATCACAACTCCTTTTGTCGTTATTTACGACACTCTTAGTATATGTAATTGCTAAGAAAGAATAATGGAAATGGATGGGGATTGGTTATTATTACGCCATCTTGGTGACTTCATCTGTGAAGGTAATTTCAACCGTCTCAGTTAATACATCCGTATAACTGTAAGACACTCTTTCAAAATTGTGCTCTTCTTGGTCTAGTTCAACGATAAATACGGAAGGATATGTTTCTGCTAAAACGCCTGAGCGTTCAATTGTTTTACGTCGTCCTCCATTAGCTTTTAACGTTAAACGTTCGCCAATTCTGTGATCTAATACTTGTTTGATTTCCGCTAAGGTTTTTCCCATTAGACTCCACCTCACTATTAGTAATCATACCACACTAACCGCCAAAAAGTCAAATAAAGTTAAATATTATATCAACTGGCATGTCAATATGTCAACAAAATTTTCGTCTTTTTTTAATTTTACCTAGAATTGTTTATTCATACATGATATTTCCAAAAAGTTTGAAGTGTGGTTACTATAAAACCCAACTATGATATACTATTCATCTTTTGACTTTTCGTTCGTAATTGGTAATTCTTTCATATATGGGAGTCCAACTCTAAATAACCCTTTAGTCTCAATCCCACCAATACCTTTCTCACGTGTTATTGTGCGACTGACAACATCGTAAATATCCACTTTTTCCATAAATGGTGTATAGCCTACTTTTGCAACCACATAAACGGGATCTAACGCATGAATATTTATTCGTGTTGGTGAACTTGCAAAATTAGCTCCTGCTCTAATAATCGACTCGAAATGGGACTGGCAAGCTCCAGCGAAGATAACTAATTGGTCTAAACTTGGCTGAAATTTTCGTGCTTCTCTTACCGCTTCAACAAAGTATTTACTGTTACGGTAGGCTCTGATATCTTTTTCATCGCCTTTTTGTTTAGAGTAAGAATCGTGACCAGTAATAACCAAAATGTCCGGTTGCACTTTCTCCATTAAAATTTTAACTTTTACCGGCATTTCTGCTTCTTCAACATACATTCCATGTACTTGTAGCCCTAAACGTTTATAAAGCTGAATACATTTTTTTAAAAATAATGAATCACCATCAATATGAAGCACTTTTGGGCAGATTCTAAATTGTGAGATGGATTGTTCTTTTTCATGAGTTGGTTGTGCATAATCACGAAATGAACGCAAATAATAATCTTGACGAAACATTCGATAAGAAAGGTCTTCATCTTGTTTCATTTCTTTTCGGCGCAAAAAACGATCACTTTCGGTTACTTTCTTTAAATCCGATAACGGGGCATCCGCCTTTAAACGAAAATCTTCTCCAAATAATATAGCCTGATTCTTATTAATATTTTGCACACGAAACAAAAGATCGTGATCATATGAATGTCTTGTGACAATATCTCCTTTTTGCCAGTTCATAAAAATTCCCCTTCTCAAATACCTTCTCTTATACGATATTGATAAAGGGGTGTAAGTGTGCCTATTGGCTTATGATCTTGTGGCATACGTTTGACAAGATGGCAAATTCCTCTATGGATAAGGACTCCCCACGACGCGATGGTTCAATTCCAGACTCCTCAAATAATTCTATGAATTGATCTTTGCTAAGCCGATCTTTAAATTCTCGCTGCAAATTATTTTTAATGGTTTTTCTTCGTTGTCCAAAACTGGCCTGTACTAGCTCAAAAAATAGAGCTTCATCAGCGATTCCAACTAATGGCTTCTCCCGCTTTACTAATTGCAATATGGCAGAATCAACGTTCGGCTGTGGAATAAAACAAGTTTTAGGAACTGTCATGACCACATTCGATTCGGTATAGTACTGAACAGCAATTGACAATGAGCCGTATTCCTTCGTGTTTGGCCCTGCTGCCATACGATCAGCAACTTCCTTTTGCATCATCACCGTCATCGAATGAATCGGTAGCTCGTCTCTTAACAGCTTCATCAAAATAGGTGTTGTAATGTAATAAGGTAAATTGGCTACCACTCTTACCTGCTCGTCAGCGTTCACCTTATCCTGTAAGAACGATTTTATATCTGCCTCTAATATATCTTGATGATAAACAGTCACATGCTCATAAGGAGCTAATGTATCTTTAAGGACGTCAATTAAACGTTGGTCAATTTCAAATGCATAAACATGTTTAGCTTCAAAAGCTAAATGTTCTGTAAGTGCACCAATTCCCGGTCCGATTTCCAATGCAATGGTGTTTTCGTCAACTCCAGCTTTTGCAACAATCTTTTTTAACACGTTAGGGTCAATTAGAAAATTCTGACCAAGACTTTTCTTAAAGCCTAAACCATGACGTTCCATAATTTCTTTTGTTCGCGTAATCGTTGCGATTGGCTTTGTCACGATGTTTCCTCCTCAATAATCTGACGCATCACTTCTTCAAATGTCGTTAAGTTTATTTGGAACATAGAAAGTCTTTTAGCAAGCTGTTTACCGTTAGCATAACCAATTTTAAGCTTGGCACCAAGTTTTTGGCGGCGATCTTTAGCATTTGGCCCGCCTATTAGTCCGTACTTCACCAAATACGGTTGCCAATCCATATCTTGGTTTTCTTCTTCAACAAGTTCATACACTTGACTTAAGGCTTGTCTTATATCTTGTACTCGAGCATGCTCAATCCCAACACCATGTTTACCAAGCGCTTTTTCCTTTGGTAAAAATGCATGCTTACAACCCGGTACGTGTTCATCTATTAACCTGCGTAATCGTTCGCCAGGATAATCGGGATCAGTAAACACAATAACGCCTCGCTTTTCTTTAGCAAGACGAATTTGATCATAGACATGATGATTAATCGCTGACCCATTTGTTTCGATGGTATCAGCATCAACAGCTAATTTAATTTTTACGGTATCATCTCGCCCTTCAACTACTATGACTTCTTTTATTTTCATGTTCAAACCTCTCTATAACCAAAATAAAAGGATAATCCTTAGTATAACAGGATTATCCTTTAAAATTAATTAATTTCCTCTGCGTATAATTTTCACTTGCACGCTTCGGTTACCCCAATTGTATGCTTCAGATTTAGAGCTAACTAAAATATCGATCTTACGACCATGAATAGCTCCACCTGTATCTTTTGCTACAGCTCTAAAGCTTCCGCTAGGCGTACGCACTTCAACTATGGAATGAAGTGGAATAACTCCTGGGTCAACAGCAATAATTCTCATGCCATTATAGTAAATCGTGTTGTTGACATTAACACCTGTTGCCGTATAACCTGAACAACCTGTGCAATCTGCCGTATACTTAGTCGATCTAAAGGTCATCCAGCCACTTGAGCTAGAACTTGAATCTGAACCCGAACTTGAGCTCACCTGTTGTACAGGTGCTTTCGTTCCTTTAGCGACAAGCTGATTAACACTTTCTTTAACAATTTCTTCGTCAACTAACTCACGAGATACTTCTTTACCATTTTCTTTGGTGATTTCGTAAGTTTCAACCTTTTTTCCCTCTTCACCTTTAGTTAGGAGCTTGCTTTTTCCTTGTAATAGGCTTGAGTCTTTTTTAGTTTCAGTTTGGTAAGGAATTTCTACTTCCTTTGAAACTTTTTCTTTTGTTACACGTACTATTTCTATAGAACGATTTTTTTCGACACGATCGTCTAAGTCGGCGTTTAGGCGGTCGTGTTTATTTAAATTAATATCAAGATCTTTAAGCAAATCGCCTACCGTTTGATTGGTAGCCATGGTAGTTTTTGTTTTACCACCATCATCGATTTTTACTTCAAACGCTTTTTGAATCGTAAAAGCTAAACCATCTTCAATATCTTTATTTAAATCAACCGATAATTCGTCATGTTCTGAGAGGTTAATAGATTCATCCTCTAAAAACTGTTTGACGTTTTCTGTCGTTGTATAATATGTCTTAGTTTGATCGTCAATTGTTACCTGGACTTCTTGGGCCTGAGTGTATTCAATGACCATTCCGTCTTTAACTTGATCGTTTAAATCAACGGACAAGTCATCGTGTTTCGATACCTCTATGCCTAATTCGTCCATAACTCCACTAACTTCATTAGCCGTTGTTAATGTACTAATCTCTTCACCATCCTGAATAACTGATACTTCAGCGGTGACAGTCTCGAATGCTATGTAACTCACTGTTGCGACAAAAACAAAAACGGTTAATAACGTTAGCATAATCTTTTTGAAGCTAAAGCGCTTCTTGTGTGGGTTAGCACCCCATTTGACGCTCATACATCACGCCTCCTTTTAACTCGCATTTGATTATATGGGTGATTGTTTACAAAGTCAATTCATTCTAAAACTATTTAACTAGTAAACTAGCTCTTATAGCCCACGCCAACTACGATTAGAGTAAATATTAAGATTTTATTACAAGGGTTGAAATGTTCGAAATATTAAAAACACGCGCCCATATAAAAGCATCTTGGCCAAAGTTAGCCTCTTTTATACGTACGCGTGTTTAATAAATTTTATGTCCAATTTTAATTAATTGAGAAGAGTTTTTTAGCATTTTCTGTCGTATGCTTAGCGACATCCTCTAAGGATATTTCCCTAATTTCAGCAATTTTCTCAGCGACTAATTTCACATACGCAGGTTCATTACGCTTTCCTCTATTAGGGTGGGGTGCTAAAAAAGGACAATCCGTTTCAATTAAAAGTCGATCTAACGGCACTTCTTCAGCAACTATTTTAGGATCTGCTGCATTTTTAAATGTGACAGGGCCACCTAGTGAAATATAAAACCCTAATTTCAAGCATTCTTCTGCGTAATCAATCACATCATTGTAGCAATGCATAATCCCGCCACATTCCTGAGCATTTTCTTCCTTCAAAATCTGAACGATGTCTTCCGTTGCCTCGCGATTATGAATAATGATAGGCATACCTACCTTTTTAGCAAGCCTGATTTGTTTACGAAAAACTTCTTTTTGCACGTCATGAGGCGATTTATCCCAATGATAATCAAGTCCCATCTCACCAATCGCTACGACTTTGGGATGATCACTTAACTCTTCAATCCAATTTAAGTCTTCATCAGTCATATCAATTGCATCAACAGGGTGCCATCCTACAGCCGCATAAATAAAATCATATTGTTCTGCAATTTCAATGGCTAACGGGATTGTCTTTCGGTCAAATCCGACTACCACCATGTACTTGACACCTTCATCCAAGGCACGCTTAATGACCTCATCACGATCTTCCATAAATTGATCGGCATTTAAATGCACATGTGTATCAAATAACATTAAGTTCACTCCTAGGTTTGTTGATTTTTTAAAAAGGCTCTGTTAAAGTTTAATGTTGATATTTATAGAAAAAACAGAACTTCCATAAAATTGGAAGTTCTGTTTGGTTTTATTATCTTATTGAACTAACGCACCCGTTA
>NZ_JBHUMZ010000044.1:0-31386 GCF_042685285.1 Piscibacillus salipiscarius
TAAATCGTTTTTGACTCGCCAATCCGAGTAAAAAACGTGAATTGACTACAGGCTATTTTGTTTAGTTTTCAAGGTTCAAATGTCGGTCGCCTCAAAAAAGCGACTCAACAAATATATCATGGAAGGTAAACAAAAGTCAATAACTTTTTTAAATGAATTTTCAATTTAAAACCTTCCATATCTATCGGCAACAATTAATATATCACATTTTGATGTTAAAAGTCAATATTTTTGTTATCCGAATTTGTGTTGTCGTTTTAGGGCGACAAGTGACATCATAATACGAAATGTATTACTTCGTCAATAGCTAATTTAATATTTCTTAAGGCGCCGCTTCAAAAGCGACAAGATATATAATATTACGCACAAGCATATAAGTCAATAGTTTTTTCTATATTTTTTAATAAGAATCATACTTGTCGCTTACTGCAGGCATTTAAACAACTAACTTAAGCGATCACATCGCCTTTCCACTCTAGCATGCCGCCTTTTAAGTTATGAACGTTGTAGCCGTTTTCTTGTAAATATTGAGAGGCATTATAACTTCTGCGACCCGAACGGCATACCATGACGTACTCTTTATTTTGATCGAACTCATCTAAACGCTCAGGAATCGAACCAAGAACAACATGCTTAGCTCCTGGAATCATTCCTCCTGCTACTTCTTCGTCTTCACGTACGTCTACGACTTCATATTTCCCTGAATCAAGGTCTTGTTCTAATTGTTCTGGTGTGATTTCGCGAATTTCTTCACTCATCATGATTCTCCTCTCTATCTCTATGTATTTCCATCATATATAAGTTATTTTATCTATGTCAATTTAGACAATTGAAAAACGCCCCAAACGTTTGTCGTCTGAGGACGTTGATATAGTTTCTACTAATTATATTATTAGTTGGCTACAATGTTGACTAATTTTCCAGGAACAACGATGACTTTTCTAACCGTTTTTCCTTCGATCCATTCTTGGACGCGTTCATCTTTAAGAGCTAGTTCTTCTAGTTCATCTTTAGAAGCTTCTTTAGGTACTTCCGCACGTCCGCGAACTTTACCCATGACTTGAAGTACGATCTCCACAGTGTCTTCAACAAGTTTGGATTCATCATATGTTGGCCATTCTTCATAAGTAATCGTACCTTCATGCCCAAGCAGTGACCAAATCTCTTCAGCCATATGCGGTGCTACTGGTGATAGCATCTTGATAAAACCTTCTGCATATTCGCGTGGCAGAATTTCATTTTTATAACATTCATTTACAAAGACCATCATCTGTGAAATTCCAGTATTGAAATGAAGATTAGCAAAATCTTCGGTTACTTTCTTAACCGTTTCATGATAAACCTTCTCTAGATCGCTACTAGCTTCATCTTGGATGCGGGAAGATAGCTTATCATCTTCAACATATAGTCTCCACACACGATCAAGGAAACGGCGTGCCCCGTCAAGACCATTTGTACTCCACGCTACAGATGCATCGAGTGGTCCCATAAACATTTCATAAAGACGAAGTGTGTCTGCACCATGAGAATCTACGATATCATCAGGGTTTACAACGTTACCTTTTGATTTACTCATTTTTTCATTACCTTCACCAAGAATCATACCTTGGTTAAAGAGTTTTTGGAAAGGCTCTTTAGTTGGTACAACACCAAGGTCATAAAGAACTTTGTGCCAGAAACGTGCATAAAGCAGGTGAAGGACGGCGTGTTCTGCTCCTCCAATGTAAAGGTCTACTGGTAGCCACTTTTTAAGTTTTTCTGGGTCTGCCAGCATGTCATCATTATCTGGGTCGATATAACGTAGGTAGTACCAACAGCTTCCTGCCCATTGTGGCATTGTGTTCGTTTCAAGGCGGCCCTTTTTACCTGTTTTAGGATCTGTGTACTCAAGCCACTCCGGAATGTTCGCAAGTGGTGATTCACCTGTACCAGACGGTTTAATTTGATCTGTTTCAGGTAGTTCTAATGGTAGCTCGCTTTCGTCAAGAGCTGACATCGTTCCATCTTCCCAGTGCACAATTGGAATTGGTTCGCCCCAATAACGCTGGCGGCTAAATAGCCAGTCGCGTAGACGATAAGTCGTTTTGCGAACACCGTGGCCATTTTCTTCAAACCAAGCGATTGCTTTTTCAATAGCTTCATTTTTGTTAAGTCCATTTAAGAAGTCTGAGTTTACAAGCGTACCGTCTTCTGTGTAAGCTTCTTCATCGATATTTCCACCTGATACGACTTCGACAATTGGTAGTTCAAACTTCGTCGCAAATTCGTAGTCGCGTTCATCATGTGCTGGAACGGCCATAATAGCTCCTGTCCCGTAAGTCATAAGCACGTAGTCGGCAATCCAAATTGGCATCTTTTCACCATTAGCTGGATTTATAGCATAAGCGCCCGTGAACACGCCTGTTTTATCTTTTGCAAGATCGGTACGCTCGAGTTCACTTTTGGTTTGAACGTCATTCATATATTGATTGACCGCTTCACGCTGCTCATCCGTTGTAATGTCTTGAACAAGTGGATGTTCTGGTGACAGCACAGCATAGGTCGCACCAAAAATCGTATCTGGACGAGTCGTGAACGCTTTAAAGGTATGGCCTGTATCTGCGATTTGGAATGTGATTTCAGCGCCTTCTGATTTTCCAATCCAGTTGCGCTGCATATCTTTAAGGCTCTCAGGCCAGTCAAGTTCTTCAAGATCTTCAAGCAGGCGGTCCGCATACTCGGTGATTTTTAGCACCCACTGACGCATTGGCTTACGAACAACTGGATGCCCACCGCGTTCACTTTTACCATCGATGACTTCTTCATTTGCTAGAACTGTTCCTAGTGCTGGGCACCAGTTAACGGCGACTTCATCCATATAAGCGAGTCCTTTTTCGTACATTTTGACGAAAATCCACTGCGTCCACTTGTAGTAGTTTGGATCCGTCGTATTAATCTCACGGTCCCAGTCGTATGAAAAGCCAAGTGATTTAATTTGGCGTTTGAATGTCGCGATGTTTTGTTCAGTAAATTCAGCAGGGCTATTCCCTGTATCTATTGCATATTGTTCAGCTGGTAAGCCGAACGCATCCCAGCCCATTGGATGTAAAACTTCGTATCCTTGCATCCGCTTCATGCGGGATACAATGTCTGTTGCTGTGTAGCCTTCAGGGTGACCGACGTGAAGGCCTGCTCCTGATGGGTATGGGAACATGTCTAACGCATAAAATTTCGGTTTATCCGAATCGGCGTTGGTTTTGAATGTTTTATTGTTTTCCCAATAGGTTTGCCATTTTTGTTCAATGCTTTGATGATCGAACGCCATATAAACTCCTCCTAAAATTTTAGATTCCACTTCTGAATATATAAGGCTGTTTTAGGTTTACTAACGGCGGACGCTTTCCGTGGGCACGGCTTCAACTTCCTAAAACTCACTACATTCGTTTTAGGGGATTTTCAGCTCGTGCTGTTCCCGCGACGAACTGGACGTTCTAGTGTCGGCGTTGGTCACAAATGCTACTTGCATTACCTCTTTGCTTAAGTTTGCGCCGAGTAATCGCAGGCGCAGGACGTGACCGCTTTTAGCCGACCCGGAGTCGCCGCCTTCGCTTACCATTTTTAATTGAATAAAACAACCTAAACTAAAAAACTCCCACCCCAACCGTAGTTGGGACGAGAGTATTACCCGTGGTACCACCCAAATTAGTACAATAAAAGTACTCACTTGAAATCCTTAACGCGGATGAATCGGTCCATCTTACTTCGGTTCAGATGGTCAACTTCAAAGGCGAGTTCAAAAGTTGTAAGGATAGCTCGCACCAACCGCTACCTCTCTGAAAAGCTTACAGAGCTCTTTACTACTCCTTCATTAACGTCGGACTATTTTAATTTAATACATATTCTATGCAATGAACTGGTAAATGTCAACTTTTATTTTATATTATTAACCAATGTGTCATGATATTATAAGTATGAACTTTTATTAAAGGAAGAGATCAATGAAACAAATCATTCCATATGCGCACAGTTTATTAGAAGAAACTATTACAGAAGGCAATATTGTTGTTGACGCCACACTCGGAAATGGGCACGATAGTGTGTTCCTAAGTGGGCTCGTTGGAGAAAGCGGGCTTGTTTACTCTTTTGATGTTCAGGAGGAAGCGATCCGGCAGTCGGAAAAGCTTTTTGCCGAACACGATGTACATAATGTAACGACAATTTTTAACGGTCATGAAAAAGCTGGCGATGAACTCCATAAAAGACATGTAGATTCCATTGATGGATGCATTTTTAACCTAGGCTTTTTACCTGGCAGTGATAAGGCAGTCACGACTAGTAGTGAGACGACGATCCAAGCAATCGAGCAACTTTTCTCTATGCTAAAACCTATGCGGTATATTGTCATTGTGATATATCCTGGGCATGAGGAAGGTCAGGCTGAAAAAGATGCATTGCTAAATCACTTAAAAATCTTCCCTGCTAAAAAAGCGGATATCATTCGTTATCAATTGGTCAATCGAAGTGATCGGGCGCCATTTGTGGTTGCGATTCATAAAAAATAGGTAGGTCATCACTGCACAATTTGTACTTTTTCCGCTTCGGCTTGACCAGGATACGATGCATCCATTCCATCATATCTCACCCGAATATGATCACCTACATCATACTGAGAGCCCGAGTCCACTTCGAACCAAACAGCATCAGGTGGGTTCTCTACCTCTAATAAGGATGCTTCATTCATAGACGTTGCCTCATCTTTAGTCAACCCTGCTACGACAAGCACTCTAGAACCCTTAATCTCTATTATGTGACCATCAAACACGTTAGATTGATGAGGGTCTAATTCTTCATTTGTAATCTCTGAGCACGCTGGCAGGAACAACGCCAGTATGAACATAAGGCTACTAATTGTTTTCATAAATATCCTACCTTATGATTGTAGTAAGTATCTAGCACCTGAAAAGTTAAGTAACCGAGAGATTCCTTCAGGATGATAAGGCATTAACCGATCGCCTTCCTCTAAATCAACCCATTCTACTTTGAGAATATTTTTTTCATTTGGAATGACCTCTGGAGTTTTTATAATTTCCCCTCTAAATGTAAAAAAGTGAACATGGTTTCCATCCATAAACGCCTCATTTATAGCAATGACTTCATGAACCTCAACGTCATAGCCTGTCTCTTCTTTAGCTTCTCTTATGGCTGCATCCGTTAACGTTTCTTCCTTTTCAACAGCCCCGCCTGGCAAGGACCAGGATTTGTTTCTGTTTAATACCATTAAAACTCTATTCGTTTCTTCATCAAATAATAGCGTATATGCAACGTCAACTCGCTTCATTTACACACTCCCCATTCATTGAAACATTTTTTTACTCGCCTAACCCTTTCTTCTTCTTCCACTTTCGATATGCTCGTCCGTTCATAAAAATCATCTGAGCTTTCATCCCGCTATGGCGAAGAAGGTCTTTCCTATTCCGTTCGCCGTCATGAAGCTCATCTGCTTTCAGGTCCGATAAGTATAAGCCGACTAGCCCTGACACAATTAGCTGGTGGAAGTCAGAGTCAGGGAGTTTTTTCGTCGACATCCTGCTGCCATCGATAAAAAATTTTAACCGTTCTATCGTTTTATGTTCGTCTTCATAGTAATGACAGAAATTCAAATCGCCTTCCTGTTCATCTTCATTCTGATCAATGTAGTAATCCAGTAAAATATGTAGCCCTTGCATGTAAGGAAAATAAGCCTTCATAACCTGTCCGCTATAATCGTAACCGTCTAGTGCATATGAAATGATAGAAAAAATGCCAATTGTCGAACCTGTCACAGCAGAAAACTCATTCCACAAAACAAATTCGTGCTCATTCTCTTCATCGTACCAACCTGTGAGCCTCGGCACGCGTTCATCGAGCTTGACGTGTTTATGAACTTGAAGATCGATATACAACTGTGCGAGTCGTCTGACAGCTGGGTAAACACGCTCATAATTCGGGATTTTTTGAACAACCTCCTGACAAGTATCAACTAATGAAGCTAAATAACCACCATCATCCTGATCTTCTCTAAGTTCGTAATAATTCGGATGTTCATTTACAGGTTCATTTAAAATGGCATTGAGCATCGAATCATGTAAACGTCTGAAGTCATCAGGATCCATCGATGTACTGCGGTCGCAAAGGTTGTCTAAATAATCACTGATGGTCTGATAAGCCACAATAAACTTGACCGCTTCTTTCCACCGACTCTTAGCCAAAGTTGCATAGATCGCCCCGCCTTCACAGTGAAAGGTTTTCGTATCAATGCTTGCTTTTGCCTGCTTGTTCAGTTCGTCATTTGGTACGCGTTCGGCAAAATTCTCCCAACGGTTTAAGTTGGTTCGAACTTCGGGAAAGATATGTCTGTAACATGTGAAAAGTAGTTTTGGCAACGTTTTCGGGACATTAACTGACAACGTAAATCCTCCTATACTGAATCTTCATTTAGGTGTTGATCTATAAATGAGATAACGTCTTTTAAAACCAACTCTCTCTCTGGTTCGTTTAAAATCTCGTGGTAAAGTTCTTCATAGATTTTAATAGATTTATCGGAGACATCGATTGAGTTAAACCACTCTTTAACCGCTTCAACATCGACTAAGTGATCATCCCCACCTTGAAGTAGAATCGTTGGAATGTCTGGGTATTTATGAATCTTTTTAAATGCGAGCGCAATAGCCCTTTCAAATTCATGATACCAACGAACGGATACTTTTCTTAAAAACAATGGATCTGACACATCATGGGCTTTATATCCTTCGTTACGTGTTGCCATATCTGATCTAACGCCCGTTTTAAAACGAATAGAAGGAGTTGCGACATTGAGTAATTTTGATGCAAAATAAACGGGTCTAGCTAAACCATTCTTCATCCCTAAAGCTGGTGAGGATAAGATAATACCATTTACATCGGTTTGATGCTGCTGAACCGTACGAATGGCCGTCAACCCGCCCATACTATGACCAAACAAAAAGACTGGAAAGTCATACTTTTTGGCTTCATCAATCCAAGATAAAACGGTTACGATATATTCAGTAAATGATCTGATATGTCCGCGTTTACCTTTGGTCGTCCCTTGACCAGGTAAATCACCAGCTACGACATGAAAACCGAAATGATTAAACCGGTCAAAGAGCCATTCATACCGCCCTGCATGCTCAAACGCACCGTGTACAGCAACAATTACTCCTTTTGGTTGATCAGCGTGTTTTACAATCATCACAACTCCCCCTATTTTCACAAAAATATCATTAATAACATATTAGCATAATTCACTAAAAGAATAACAACTTGATACTTTCAGCAATTTTATGAACAAAACTTGTCGAAATGTGTTCTTTATCCTAAGAATATGGTACTATATTTTAAAGGCAAACCTTATGAAAGTAAGGGACGCAAAGCCACGGGCCTACGGAATCTACTATGGTAGCCGGGTTGCAATCACTTCTAGTGTTTGCAAAATAGAAGGAGTGATTTAAATATGTATAAAATTTTAATCGTGGATGACTCAAAGTTTATCAGACAAAGCATCAAGAAGACTTTACATAATTCGTCAAAATATCAAGTTGTATCAGAAGCTTCGAATGGAATTGAAGCCTTATCCATCTACCGCAAGTTAAAGCCAGATGCGGTGACGTTAGACCTAACCATGGATCGGCTTGATGGTTTTAAAACATTATCATTAATGGTCAAACTGTATCCAAATGCGAAGGTTATCGTTTTTTCATCACTTTCAAGTAAGTTTAGTCAAACGGAATGCTTTAAGTTGGGAGCTAAAGATTTTATTGCGAAACCTAATTTTAATCTACTACCAAATGCACTCGAACAAATATTTGAAGGACAAGCGGTATAACTAAAGGAGGCACACACCATGATCCTTCCTTATAAAGGACAATATCCAAAAATAGACGAAACAGCTTATATCTCAGATGATGTCGTCATTTCTGGTGATGTGACGATTGGAAAATATAGTAGTATTTGGTTCAAAACCGTCATTCGCGGAGATGTGTCGCCTACTTACATCGGCGATCACGTCAATATTCAAGATCAGTCGATGTTACACCAAAGTCCAAACCAACCGCTTATTTTAGAAGATGGCGTATCAGTGGGACACCAAGTGTTACTGCATTCAGCAATCATCAGAAAAAATGCGTTAATCGGGATGGGTACGACGATTTTAGACGGGGCTGAAATTGGCGAAAATGCTTTTATCGGTGCAGGAAGCCTTATCCCACCAGGTAAAAAGATTCCGCCTAATACACTTGCGTTCGGCCGCCCTGCCAAAGTCATTCGTGAGTTAAATGATGAAGATTATCAAGAATTAGAGCGCGTTAGAGAAACTTATATTGAAAAAGGACAAGTCTATAAAAAGCTACAAGACCAAGGAGATACACCATGACTAAAGCTGTCATTTTTGACATGGATGGGACGTTATTTCAAACAGATAAAATTCTAGAGCTTTCATTAGATCATACTTTTAACTTCTTAAGGTCTCAGAATAAATGGGTTAATGAAACGCCAATTGATCAGTACCGTAACATCATGGGCGTTCCATTGCCTAAAGTGTGGGAAACGTTATTACCTGATTTCACTATTCAAGAGCGTGATCAAGTAGATGCTTACTTTCTAGAACGGTTGATTGAGAACATTCAGCACGGTAATGGTGCACTTTATCCTAATGTTGAAGAAATTTTTAAAGAATTAACCGATCAAAACGTTCGAATTTTCATTGCTAGTAATGGTCTAACGAAGTATCTTGCAGCAATTACGAACTATTACCAATTAAACCGATGGGTGTCTGAAGTTTTCAGTATTGAACAAATCGATTCTTTGAACAAAAGTGATTTAGTAAGTAGTATTGTTCAGAAATATGATATCTCGAAAGGTGCCGTAGTAGGTGACCGGTTGTCTGACATTCTAGCTGGGAATGACAATGGGTTAACGTCAATCGGATGCAGGTTCGATTTTGCTAGAGAAGATGAACTATCGAAGGCTGATTATGTGATTGATGATTTAGCGGAAATTAAATACATAGAGATCTGAAGGCGTTTGGGAACTGACCCAATCGCCTTAAATATTTTCAACGAAATGTTTTGTTTCTATAACATCCCACGCGGTCCATTTATATGTTTCATCTGCTCCGTATGATTATCTTGGTCAATTTCTTTAGTATTAGTTTTACTCCTTGCTCTCTTGTTATAATCAGGCTTTAGATTATGCTTCTTATGAAAGCGATCCACAATAAACGATATCACGTATAGACCACCAAAAACGACTAATAGAAACGTCCACAAAGTTAAAGCATTCAATGACGTTAATATAAATAAACAAGCAATAATCACGCATAATGTAATAACCACTGGTACCCAAGTTCTAGGCATACACATTCTCCTAAAGTATATTAATAATTGTTCAAAATACATTAATCTATGTTTCAAGATGCGACCTTCACTTATTTTCATGATTTCATAGACATAGCAAGTCGCATCGCTAGCCGCACAGGAATTGCGGGGTTTTCCATTTGATTGACATCTCCAATAAAAAACATATCCTTTTCTGGATAGTAAAATGCTAGGGAACCTGTTGATCCAGAATGACCGATTAACTCACCTTTTCCCATAAAAAGTGTTGCAAGACCATCTAGTGGAATTTTCATATATCCCGCGCTGTAATGAATAGGAAGCATGGAAGCCTGTAATCTATTATTTACTTTAAGTTCATGAAAGATCGTGTGCCTTTATAAACACCATTAACTCACGAGCCGTTGAAACACCACCGCCACTTGCACGAATGCTTCTTAGTAATTTTGGGCGGTATAGGGCAGTATCTCTAAAGTAAACATATGGGATATAATCATCTTCACCTTTTGGTAGATAAGTATTTTCAAGTCCTAAAGGATCGAAAATTAATTCTTTAAATACGTCATCCAATGTTGAATTAGTAACTATTTCAACTATTCTTCCGAGGATTTCAAAATTTATATTTGCGTAATGAGCCCTTTTACCCGTTCCAGGTGCAAAGTGTGGTTTGATATCCTTCGTCTTTAATATAGTGTCATTAAAATTGGTCTGCACATCTTCATAAATTGCACGTTTTTTCGACTCTTTACTACCCTCTTCAATGACATCTCTCAAACCACTTGTATGAAACAATAAGTTTGAGAGAGTAATTCTATTAGAATAGTCTCGACCTTTATAAACATGAAGATTCCTTAGTGTTTCCTCATCTAAATATCTTGCTATTTCATCATCAAGTTGAAGCTTCCCCTGCTCTCTCAATATAAAAATACAAGTGGTTGTGAAGAGCTTTGTGATACTAGCCATTAAGAGTGGCGTATCTACATTTTTACCACCATACCCAAAGCTGTATGATACATCTCCAGTAGAGTTTTCTACAAGAAGAACAAATTCATGTATTCGCTTTTTCTTTGTAACGTTGTCGAAAATTTTTTGGACCTTTTGTTTTTGGATATCCATATATATCCCTCCTCCCTTTCTAGTTCAACTTATGCCCATAAACGTACTATGCGAGTTCGCCTCAATGGTTTAAGTGAAATTCTTCGCTAGAAACATTAATTTTTTTAAAATAGAAAGAACAGAGCGAAAAACAACAAGAGCGTCCAAATATAAGAAATATGTACTGACTTATCATTTCGTTGCGTGAATTGATGCCTTTTATGTTCTATTGAAAAAATAAAAAGGAAAATCAAAAACAGAAAATAAATTAAAAATACATAAAGTAGTGATCGCCATTGTTCTACCCAAGCCATAACAGGCCCAACAGTTCCACCTATTAAAAATAAAATGACAGATAAAATTCCTACAGTAACACATATCTTTGGCATCTTAGCCCAGATCGAATGGTTAAGTAAACTTTTTCTTTTTTTAGACTCAAACAAAAAAATGAGATAAAAACACGTTATGACTAAAGCCATAATAAGAAAAGTAACAAATGCAGAGTTTATAGCAGACCAACCGTTAGGTGAATGTTGAATAATTCTTATTTCATTTATATATTCTAAAAACCACATCTGAAAGAAAATTAAAAATAACATCAAGATTTGATATATTGTCCACTTTTTCATAATTACCTCCTATCTCATTAGATCTTGTAATCACAACAACAGTAGGATAATTATCTAATCCAATGACCTGGTCTCTCTAAATAACTTGGTAATTTAGTAGAACCATCACCAATCGCTGAATTGATTTGAGACTGCGTAAGAAAGAGAACATCCCTCAAGTCAGCACCACATAAATCTGCGTCTCTAAGGTCGGCACCAATAAAGTCAGATCCTCTCAAGTTACTATGACTTAAATTTGATGCAATCATTAGTTTCCCGCGGAAGTCTTCGCCTTGTAGATCTAACCCTTTTAAATTAGCTCCTAATAAATGTGATCTATCTTTCAATTTCCTTTTGTCTTTTTTACTCCAGTAAGCTCTATACATTTCACTTGACTCTACTAACAAATCGTTCACTTTACTTCTATGTGCCACGATATCTATTTTTATAATCTCATATGGTTTTTTTATAGTAAGTTCAAATGTTTCATCATAAACCTTTTGCAAACGACTTTGGATCGATTGTGTTTCGACTAACGTAAGAGTTTGCTCTAGATACCAAAGCATCTCATGCAGTTGTTGAACAAGAGGAAATACAGTAAACATTTCTTCTGCACGTTCAGCATCTTCACGCCAATCTTTGCCATTATAAAGTGATTGTGAAACGTGTTGACCGGCTCCAAAACATTCATAAGAAACACAACCTTGAAAGCCCTTCTGCCTCAATTGGTCGTGTATCGCACACAAGTTATTTGAACATAAATGACGGCATGGATCTCCACCATTTTTGTTAAATGGAAAGTCAGCAGATTTTCCATAAGGCAATGCTACACAACATAATCCAAAACAATTACTACAATCCGATTTAAAGTCAACAGACATTACTAGGCACTTCCCAAAAATAATATTTTAATTTATTTTACTTTCCCATTTTCTAAGTTTTTGACTGAGTAGTTTTTGTAACTCATCCTCATCACTAATTTGATAGAACAACGACAACGTAACGAGTAATACATCCACACATTCTTCTTTCACATCCTCCAGGTTTAAACCTTTATATCCGCTACCACTTGCTTCTTGATAGGATAGTACGGCTTGCGCTGTTTCACCCGCTTCTTCTGCCAATTTCAGTGCCATTTGTTCGATTGTCTTTGGTTCTCTTTGGCTTAATTGCTGAATCTCATTTAATAAGAGTTCCATATCACCACTCCTTAATCACTACCTAAATGTTAACACAATATTCCAAAAGAATATGATAAAATTTAAATTATTCTAGGAGGATCACCCGAGTAAGGAGTGAATGTATGACGTCAATTAGAATCATGATTTTTGGTTTAAGCTTAATGATTTTCGGCTCAACTATTGTTGAAGGTACTTCTAGTCAGAACTTTTTTATCATTATTGGATTTTTACTAAATATTATTGGGCTAATTGCAGCCATCCCGAATAATAGCTCAAATAAAAATGAGCATTGAGTTTGTTTCTTACTCAATGCTCATTTCCCTTATGATGACATCCTTTGTTGCGTAAAGCTTTGATCTTGAACGAGGTCTTCTTGTTTGTATACACCTTCTACAAAAATTTGGTGCCATAGCATAAACATTAAGACAGTCCAAATTTTTCTGCTGTAATCTAATTTTCCAGCGCAGTGTTGATCCAGTAAATTAAGGATGTACGTTTTATTTAACAAATGGTCTGTCTGGCTATCTATAATTAGATTGCGCGCCCAGTCATAGAGTTCATGTTTTAACCAATGACGGATGGGTACTGGAAATCCTAATTTTTTACGATTTAAGACGTGTTCTGGAACGATTCCTTGAACCGCTTCACGTAAAATGGATTTCGTCGTTCCGTTCGCAATCTTATAGTCAACTGGTATTTGGCTTGCGACGTTCATAACTTCTTTATCTAAAAATGGCACGCGTAATTCTAATGAATGAGCCATCGTCATTCGGTCGGCTTTTAGTAAGATATCTCCGCGCATCCAAGTATGCATATCGACATACTGCATTTGTGTGACAGGATGTTGATCTGCCACTTGTTCATATAAAGGCTCCGTAATTTTTTGATATGGAAATGCGCTGTTGTAAGTTTTAAGTAATGAAGATTTTTCTGCTTCTTCAAACATTTTTGCGTTACCAATATATCGCTCGTTTAACGGTGTTGTTCCTCGCATTAAAAAGCTTTTGCCTTTAACCCCTTCAGGTAATACATTCGCGACTCTTCCAAGAAGATCTTTAGCTGGTTTAGGAATCGAGTTAAACACTTCAAGAGACTGTGGCTCCCTGTATATATTGTATCCGCCGAATAATTCATCTGCCCCTTCACCAGATAACACTACTGTTACGTGTTTACTAGCTTCGCGGCTAACAAAGTAAAGAGGTACACAGGCTGGGTCAGCTAGTGGATCATCAGCATGCCAAATAATTTTCGGTAGTCTTGATACGAATTCATCTGGAGTAATCGTATAAGAAATATTTTCTACACCTAATGCTTCAGCTGATTCTTTAGCTACCTCAACCTCTGAATACCCATTTCGTTCAAAACCAACAGAGAACGTCTTAAGACCAGGATTCACCTCTTTTGCGAGTGCGACCATGATCGTCGAATCAATACCTCCAGATAGGAATGAACCCACCGGAACGTCACTACGCATATGCTTATTCACAGAGTCTACTAATGAATCTTGAATATTAGAGATTAGCTTCTGTTTTTCCATGTTAACTGGTTTAAAATCAACTTGATAGTATTTATGAAAAACTGGCGTCTCACCTGGATTGAGCTTAAAATAATGACCAGGCTCAACTTTATAAACGTCTTTCGTTAACGTATAAGGTTCAGGCGCAAATTGAAAGCTTAGATAGTGCTGAAGACTTTCCACATTAAGTTCGTGGTCATCATTCATTAAACTAAGTAAGCATTTTTTCTCAGATGCAAAGTAAGTCCCTTCTGGTTTAGTTGAATAAAATAATGGTTTAATACCAAACGGGTCCCTTGCTCCAAACAGGACTTCTTCCTGCTTATCCCATATTAAAATTCCAAACATCCCTCTAAGCTTATTAAAGGCTTCCTCACGATGTTTAGAAAATAACGCTAAAATCACTTCTGAATCAGATTCGGTTGAAAACACGTAACCTTCTTCTATTAATTGTTCTCTTAATTCTACATAGTTATAAATCTCACCATTAAACACCATCCAATATCGCTCATCTTCATAGGATAATGGTTGGTGCCCACCTTCTAAATCAATGATACTTAATCTTCTAAAACCAAATGATACATACGAGTCAACATAATAACCTTCATCATCTGGTCCTCGATGAGTCATTAATTGATTTGCGCGCTTTAGCTTTTGTTTAAAAACGTCCTTCGGTTCACTAGGTACTTTATTTACTAGTCCAATAAAACCGCACACAGACAACACTTCCTTATAAAGTCATATTAAATTCATTATATAGACGTTTATAAGGTAAGTTTTGTCACAATATGCGTTAATTATTTATAAATTTTTTTAAATCTTCAACGCGGTCAGTATGTTCCCAAGTAAAATCTTCATCTGTTCGTCCAAAATGACCATAAGCTGCTGTCTTTTTATAGATTGGTCTTCTTAAGTCTAACATCTTAATGATTCCTGCTGGGCGAAGGTCAAATGTTTCACGAATGGCTTCGACCATAACGGATTCTTTAACCTTACCCGTTCCAAATGTGTTCACTGAGATTGATACAGGCTGCGCAACACCAATAGCATAAGCTAGTTGAACTTCACACGCTTCTGCAAGACCCGCAGCTACAATGTTTTTCGCAACGTAACGTGCCGCATAAGCTGCTGAACGGTCTACTTTCGTTGCATCTTTACCACTAAATGCTCCGCCGCCATGTCGAGCATATCCGCCGTAAGTATCAACGATGATTTTACGTCCAGTTAAGCCAGCATCACCTTGAGGACCTCCAATGACGAATCGTCCTGTAGGGTTGATGAAGTATTTTGTGCCGTCGTCGATTAAGTGTTCTGGAACAACGGGACGAATGACATGTTCAATTAAATCATCATTAATTTGTTTAAGTTCAATTTCCGGATGGTGTTGTGTAGATATGACAATCGTATCCACTCGCTCTGGCCTGCCATCATCATCGTACTCAACAGTAACCTGAGTTTTCCCATCTGGACGTAAGTAATCAAGTTCGCCCGATTTTCTCACATCGCTAAGACGTTTTGAAATCTTATGTGATAATGAGATCGGTAGTGGCATTAATTCCTTTGTTTCATTTGTTGCATAACCGAACATGAGCCCCTGGTCTCCAGCTCCAATTGCTTCAATTTCTTCATCAGTCATACTGCCTTCGCGTTTTTCGTATGCTTCGTTGACACCTTGCGCAATATCTGCTGATTGTTCATCAATAGAAGTTAGCACGGCACAAGTTTCGGCATCAAACCCGTATTTGGCACGTGTATAACCAATTCCCTTAATCGTTTCTCTTACAATAGACGGGATGTCCACATATGTCGTGGTTGAGATTTCACCTGTCACTAGTACTAAACCTGTCGTAACTGTGGTCTCACATGCCACCCTCGCATTTGGATCTTCTTTTAAAATTTCATCTAAAATGGCATCCGAAATTTGGTCACAGATTTTGTCTGGATGCCCTTCCGTTACGGACTCGGAAGTAAATAGTCGACGTTGATGTGTCATATAATCGTTTCCTCCTCGATTAGATCTTCTTCAACGGCTCTCTTATTATGTGAAAAGCAACATTTTATCCGTTTACTTTTTATTCTAACCAAAACAAAGAAAAAACCTTTCCACTTTGCGAGGAAAGGTTCATCGTTCATGGCCTTTCACTCTTATCGTTCAAGGGACTACTTCCCCTGCATCAGGTTAGCACCTGTCACAACATGTGATGGTTGCTGAGTTTCATAGGGCCTGTTCCCTCCACTACTCTGGATAAGAGATATACCGTTCTGATTTATAATAACTTGAAACGCCCCGAGTGTCAATGGATATTGCCCCAACTTCACCTCGCTGCATAATTTATAAAATATAGTTTATTATTGCTTATATTTTAATGTTAAAAAACAGTTCACAAAACTATAACCTTATCACTATGACAGGCTTAAGTTTTAATTTATAATAAAGGACGTCAAAAAGAAATTTTGAAAAAATGTTTAATTAGTATGGTTTATTAAAATAAATGTGTTATACTATTAAACAAATAAACTTATAAAATGATAAATTTTGTATTGTAAAGGATGGTTAGGTGTGAAAACGATGAATGTTCAAGCGTCCGTATCCCAGCTTACTCAACATAAAAATAATCAGGCGAATTTGCCGATTGCCAGTTTAGTAGAACGTATTCTTTCTAGAGAAGAAGGTCTTCTAACATCAACTGGTGCTGTGCGTGCTACGACTGGTAAATATACAGGTCGTTCGCCTAAAGATAAATTTATTGTCGAAGATGAAGAGACAAAAGATCAGGTGGATTGGGGTTCTGTTAACCAACCAATCAGTGAAGATATTTTCTTAAACCTTTTCAATAAAGTAACTGATTACTTATCTGAACAAGATGAAATTTTTACGTTTAATGGTTTTGCAGGTGCTGATGAGAAGTACCGTTTACCTATTCAGGTTGTGACTCAATTTGCATGGCATAACCTGTTTGCGAATCAGTTATTCATTAGACCTACTGAACAAGAACTAAGTGATCATAACGCAGAATTTACAGTTGTATCTGCGCCTCACTTCAAAGCAGACCCTGAAGTGGACGGCACGAATTCTGAAGCGTTTGTAATCGTATCATTCAAACATCGCATTGTACTAATTGGTGGTACAGAATATGCTGGTGAAATTAAGAAGTCCATCTTCTCTGTGATGAATTACATGCTACCAACGAAACAAGATGTGCTACCAATGCACTGCTCAGCAAACGTTGGTGCAGAAGGTGATGTTGCGTTATTCTTCGGCCTATCTGGTACAGGTAAAACAACGTTATCAGCTGATCCAAATCGTCGTCTAATTGGTGATGATGAGCATGCATGGTCACAAAACGGGATCTTCAACATCGAAGGTGGCTGTTATGCGAAATGCGTGAACCTATCTGAAGAGAAAGAACCTCAGATTTATAACGCAATTCGTTTCGGAGCTGTTTTAGAAAATGTTGTTGTTGATGAAGAGTCGCGCTTACCTGATTATGATGACACAAGCTTAACTGAAAATACGCGTGCAGCTTACGCGATTGACCATATTGATAATATTATTGAACCTAGTATTGCTGGCCATCCAAATACAATCGTATTCTTAACAGCTGATGCATTCGGAGTATTACCTCCAATCAGTAAACTAACTAAAGAACAAGCGATGTACCATTTCTTAAGTGGTTATACGAGTAAATTAGCTGGTACCGAGCGTGGAGTAACAGAGCCTGAAGCTACATTCTCAGCATGCTTTGGTTCACCATTCTTACCTCTTCCTGCAGCTGAATATGCAAAAATGTTAGGTGAGAAAATTGATGAGCATGACGCTCAAGTATTCTTAGTTAACACTGGCTGGACTGGTGGTTCATATGGCGAAGGAAGCCGCATGAAATTAGGATACACACGTGCTATGGTTCAAGCGGCATTAGAGGGTGAGTTAAATAACGTTGAAACGACTAAAGACGAATTCTTTGGTTTAGCCATCCCAACGCACTGTCCTGGTGTTCCAAGTGACGTGTTAAATCCTAAGAAGACTTGGAATGACAAAGACGCTTATGACCATAAGGCAAAAGAACTCGCAAGTAAGTTCCACGACAACTTTAAGAAATTCGACCACGTGACAGACGATATACGTCAAGCTGGTCCAACATATAAATAATATTTCTTGAGACGTTCCAACTTTGGAGCGTCTTTTTTATGTCAAAAGTTATATAGTTCGAGACACTAATTATTGTTTTTGGGACATTTAATGTTCAATTTAGGAATCGAACCTTGTCGAAAATGGGCATTGAGTTTAATTTATGAGACATTCGGGGCCATTTATGAGACATAAGCAATATTCTTTGAGACATTGCCCAAATAAAAAACACCCGATATCATCGAGTGCTATGATAAAAACCGTTTTTTAACTATTTTCATCGCTTTGACCAGAACCTGGTCTTTCATCATAAAGCTAAAACGCTTGTCCTGCTTAATGTTCTTAGGGAGCTGGTCCAATAACACTGGACCTTCCGTCTCGAAGTAGTGATCTTCGTTTTCTAAAACATCCACATCGGCGAAATAGATGTTTTTAATAATTTCGCCTCCTTTACCATCGACATAGTACTGGCCGATAAAGTAAAGTTCGGAAACTAAACCACCTGTTTCTTCTTTAACTTCGCGAATAGCTGCTTCTTCAGCTATTTCTCCATCTTCAACCTTACCGCCTGGAAACTCAATTCCGCGGTCACCATGCTTGGTTAAAAGCCACTGGTTTTTATGACGGGCAATCACCCATACATGCTTCGGTTGTTTAGAGAATGCTTCTTTTCCAATTACTAATTTGACTGTGTTGTTATAATAGTCCTTGAATACTTCCACGCAATGGTTCCATTCCTTTGTGTTCGAGAATTATTGGTATTGTACGTTTATTATATACGGTTCGCCGTCTTCATTCAATTTTAGATCGACGATAATTCTATAATTCCCGTAAAGGTCTGATTGGTTTGTTTGAGTAATGCGATAAGTGTTGTGATCTAATGACTCTTTACTAAATTCTTGTTCCTCTTCGAACCATGGTGGTAAATCCATTCCTTTAAGGTAAAGGGCTTGTCCTTTTTCATAATAGATTTCATCAACATAGAAATCTACTACCTTTGAATTTGCCATACCTTTAAAACTAGATTTGTATTCTTCAAGTGACTGATAGTTTACCACTTGATA
Source organism: Piscibacillus salipiscarius (assembly GCF_042685285.1). NCBI lineage: Bacteria > Bacillati > Bacillota > Bacilli > Caryophanales > Bacillaceae > Piscibacillus > Piscibacillus salipiscarius. Next base: position 18,962 of record NZ_JBHUMZ010000044.1, read on the forward strand.
CTGATCATTTGTCTCTTGAATTAAATGATTCATAAATTGGTTTAATACTTGTTTTACCTGTTTATTTGTTAGTTCCTGCTGTTCCTTAGTAATTTTAGCTTGTCCTAAAGCTACTTTTGAAGAAGTCTGATGTGTTGTATAATCATTTGCATGATAAGTATTTGATTCTGCATTTATATCAGATAGTGAATATGGAATAGCTAGTAAAATGAGTGCTGATAATGTGATTAAATATACGACTTTCTTCATGATGCCTCCCACCTTTTCTATTAAATTAACTCTCATAAATGGTATTCCACTTTCGAATACTATATAAACACTATATTTGTTTATAGATGAAAATAGAACCAATGAACTATTAGGGGGAATATTAATGAGACAATTTTTAACATTTTTTGTTTTAATCTTTTTGTTTTTAACTGGTTGTAATAGTGACGAACAAAAAGATGAAAAAGTTACAGTGAGTAGCATTTTTAATCAAACAATTTCTAATTTGGATGAAGTCGAGAACTACATGATGGATTATTCACTTGTACAAGAAGTTGTGGTGCCTGAGGTAAACGAGCCTATTAAAGTAAAACAGGATGAAACGACATACATAGAATCAGATCCTTTTCAATTTATTACTGACTTAAATTTAAATTCGGAAAAAATCACGCTAGTATATAAAAATGAACAGCTTTATGAGAAGTCTAGTAATGAAAAAATTTCAAACGAGCCGTTCACTCGTTTGCCGGATTTAATTAACGAACAACGACATCTACCTGTTCTACTAGAGTTGTTTCAAACCATGGAAGATCAATTTGAGTTAAACGAGAAGGAAAATTCGTATGTTTTAACCATGAGTGGTAAAGGGGAAAACTTTAAGTCATTTGTGAAAAATCAAATCGAAACGGCTACTTTGAATGGATCTGAATTACCTATCAGTCAATCTGATCTAAAAATTAATGAAGTTAACATCGAAATTAAGATTGATGAGGAATCAAAAAACGTCCAGTCTATCCACACAAGCTTTACAAGTGATCAAAACAAAACATCCATTGATCAACAAATCTCACGAAACTATTACGACTTTAATAAACAAGCAAAAAAGATATCTAATTAATTATACTCACCTGCAGGTCATGAACCTGCAGGTGTTTTTAATCCAGTTTATTTAATTCGTCATAAAAAGGCATTTGTTCAACATGTTGCTTAGCATTCTCATCTCCGAGATCGTGAATCATTTTATAAACCTTTAACAGGCATTGGTCAAACTCATCATTATCCTCGTCACGATGATATTCTTTAAACGGCATATGAGATCTCCAGAATGTTCCCATATCAGCATGCTCCATGTCTTCAAAACACTCACGAAGCTCTATAATCTGCTCTGGTGTTCCGTAGATTATAAATTCATCATTGTTACCTGCTTTTAGCTCAGAAATCTCACGCGACTCAACATTGACATAAAATTTACGTTTTTCCATCTTATCCACCTCACTATTAATGTGGACAAAACTAATAATCATATACAAAAAAACTCTTAAAGCTTAGTTAGCCTTAAGAGTTTGGGTTACACAGTTATTTCTAACGCCTGTTTTCTCAGCGTGAGCTTCTGCTAGTATGCAGCGTCCTCTTCCGTGTGGAATGCACATTGGCGTTCCAAATAGCGGGTCATATGTCACGTCACAGTTCATATTGAATACATTATAAACAAGATCACACGTGATGATATCTTCAGGTTGACCTGTCTGATATACCTTTTTATCTTTAATCGCAACAATATGGTCCGCGTAACGACAAGCTAAATTCAGATCGTGGAGCACCATAACGATCGTGCGATTATCTTTTTCATTTAACTCAAATAATAAATCTAAAATATCGATTTGATGAGTCATATCTAAATAGGTTGTCGGCTCATCTAATAAAATTAACTCCGTATCTTGTGCTAACGTCATCGCAATCCAGGCACGTTGACGCTGTCCACCAGATAGTTCATCAACTGATTGATATTTAAGATCCATTAAGTTTGTATCTTCTAACGCTTTATTCACGGCATCTTCGTCATCTTGTGACCATTTCTTAAAAACACCTTGATATGGGTAACGACCCATTTTAACTAACTGATAAACCGATAATCCTTCTGGAGTCGATGGCCCTTGTGGTAAAATCGCCATTTCTTTTGCAACTTCTTTCGTGTTCATCTTAGCGATTTCATTACCATCTAACACTACCTGACCTGATTTCGGTTGTAGCAATCTTGCCATCGAACGTAGTAATGTAGATTTTCCGCAACCATTACTTCCAATTAAGACCGTCACTTTCCCTTTAGGAATTTCTATATCTAATTCATCAATTATAACCTTTTCTCCGTAACCAAGCGTTAAGCTATTCGCCGTTAGGGTTTCCATATGTCAACGCTCCCTTTATTTCTTACATTCGCGAATCCTTACGTATCTACTCTTACTGTAAATGAAAATCATTATCATTTCAAGATGTAAAGCTTGTATTTTTTAAAATGTATGCGTGAATTCACGAATTGTTCGTTTATTTAAAAGCTTCTCATTGACTGCAACACCTATACCAGGCTTGCTTGGAACACTTACTTTACCATCTTTAACTGTAAAAGGTTTTTCTATAATATCTTCCTCCCAATAACGGGAAGATTCGGATAAATCCCCAGGAAGTGTAAATTGTTCAAGTGAAGCAAGCGCGACATTATGTGCGCGACCGATTCCCGTCTCTAACATGCCTCCGCACCAAAGTGGCATATTTGCTACCTTCGCAAAGCGATGAATTTGTAAGGCTTCTTGATAACCTCCAACACGTCCTAGCTTCACATTAATATGATCGCACGCCTCAAGTTCAATTGCCTGAAACGCATCATGTCCCGATTTTATCGTTTCATCTAAACTAATTGGTGTAATCGTCTGCTTTTTTAATTGATGGTGGTAATAAAAGTCATCGGTTCTAAATGGCTGTTCGATCATTAATAAATTGAGATCGTCTAATTGAGTAAGATATAACATGTCCTCGGGTTCATACTGTCCGTTTCCATCAAACATTAACGGCACATCACCTACAACATTTTGAACGCGCTCGATCGTTTCTTTTTCCTTGCCCTTTTGGACTTTCAGCTTAAACCGTTTATAGCCTTTTTTATTATATTCCTCTGCTTGCTTCTCTATGTCATCCATGAGTGACAGCACCACGCCGCTTTCAACCTCATCACGAACTCCGCCAATGACTTCTTTTAAAGATTGGCCCTGTTGCTTGGCAAATAAATCCCATACGGCGGTTTCAATTCCGGCCTTAGCCATTTGGTGGCCTTGAATGGATGAAAATATCGCATTTAGCTCACTCGGGTGTTCGATTCTTTTTTTATTTAACATAGGCAGTAAAAAGTTTTTTAGCTGATCCCAAGCAGTCGTCGTGGTCTCAGGTGAGTAGAAGGGATCTGAGAAAGCCACACATTCTCCGTAGCCGATTCGTCCGTCTTGATCTTGCGCTTCGATAATTAATGTATCACGTACTACGACAAGACCATTGACTGTCTGAAATGGCGATTTTAGTTTCATTGAGACATGTCTTACTTTGACATGATCAAGTTTAATCATATTACTTTTCACCCTTTATGAATTCGAGTAATTTATGGCGCTGAAGTTTCCTTGATGCATTTCTTGGAAGTTCATCGATAAAATAAACTTGTTTAGGCACTTTGTATTTTGCTAGTTGTTGTGTGGCGTAGTTAATCACGTCTTCTTCCATTAATGATTGATCTTTTTTAACGATAAACGTAATTGGCACCTCACCCCATCTGTCATCTTGAATGCCTACAACACCTGCGTCCTGGATGTCGTTATGCCCTTTTAATACAGATTCAATTTCAGCTGGATAAACATTTTCGCCACCAGAGATGATTAAATCTTTCCTTCGATCTACAACATAAAGAAATCCATCATCATCTAAGTAACCTAAGTCACCCGTTTTGAACCAACCATTCTGGAAGTCCTCACGATTAGCTTGCTCTCTTTTCCAATAGCCTCTGGTCACGTTCGGCCCTTTCACGACAATTTCGCCAACTGTATTAGCTGGGCACTCGTCCTCGTTTTCGACAACTTTCAATTGCCCAGGAAATAGGGGCTTACCAGAAGAGCCAATTTTCGCCAACATATGATCTTCATCAAGTGTGCAAAACTGTGAAGCTGTCTCCGTCATTCCATAAGTTTGGAAAACAGGAACTTTTCTATTTTGGCATTGTTCAACAAGTGTTTTTGGAGCAGGCCCACCGCCAAGAAGCATGCATCTGAATGTATTAGGATACTGCTCTTGTCCCAAACGATCCATTAGTTGTTCTAGCATAAGTGTCACGACTGATACGATGGTCACGCCGCGCTCCATAATATCACGATGAATTGCTTCAACATCAAATTTTTCATGTAAATGAACGGGCATTCCATAAATTACGCTGCGGTATAAAATCGATAATCCACCAACGTGGAACATCGGCAAGCTTAACAACCAGCGATCATCTTGATGAAGTCCTAAGTTCAATGCAGATGAAGACGCATTCCAATAATGGTTACCATATGTCAACTGAACTCCTTTTGGATTGCCGGTTGTACCAGATGTGTATAAAATATGGGAGACTTCATCTAAGTCTATTTCAGTTTCATAGTCCGTGATTTCCTCTTCCCTAGGCGCACTCATTGTTATTAACTGTAGGTGAGCTTGTTCACTTAAGGTGTTCGCCACTTCTTTATATTTGGAATGATAGATAAGACCTTTGACTTTTCCGTCTTTTAACTGAAACAAAAGCTCTGGTGCTGTTAATCTCGTATTGAGTAAAAATGCCACAGCGCCAATGTAGTGAAACGCATGGATGACAACTGCAAATTCGTAGCAGTTGCTTGAGAGAAGGGCGATATGATCACCTTTATTGAAACCCTGCCGCTTAAGGTAGGCGGCGTAAGATTTGGCATCATGCTGAAGCTGTTTGAATGTATATTTGGAGCCATCGTTTAAGACGATGGCTTCCTTATGGGGTGTTAAGTAAGCTCGTTTATCTAACCAATTAGGCATAACGGTCATATGGATCCCTCTTTGTCTGAAATTAAGTACGGTTCGTATCGGTCGGTTTTCTAGATTTATCAGTCAATTTTCTAGATTTATCAGTCGGTTTTGCGAATTTATCAGTCACTTTTTGGATTTTATCGGTTGGTTTTTTAAATTTATCGGTCGGTTTTTTAAATTTATCGGTCGGTTTTTGGATTTTATCAGTCAGTTTATTAATTTTTATCGGCTTCTTTTCGGAAATTAACGGCCAGTTTTTAAATTTTTACGGCCTCTTTTCAGAAATTAACGGCCCTTTTTTCAAATCTTTCGGCCTGTTTTAAAAACTTTTCGGCCTCTTTTGAGTATTTATCGGCCTGTTTGAATTTTACCGGCAAGTTTATCAATCTCACCTACAATTCCCCAAAAATCAAAACATAATGAAAAGATCGCGTCTAAAACGCGATCTTTAACATTAAACTTATGGGAAACGTGGGAACTGCTTGAAGTCTGGTTTGCGTTTTTCTTTGAATGCGTCGCGGCCTTCTTTGGCTTCTTCAGTTGTGTAGTAAAGAAGTGTTGCGTCTCCGCCCATTTGCTGTAGTCCAGCAAGTCCGTCTGTGTCCGCGTTGAATGATGCTTTTAAGAAACGTAAAGCAGTTGGTGATTTCTCAAGCATTTCTTCGCACCACTGTAATGTTTCTTCTTCTAGCTTGTCAACTGGAACGACTGTGTTAACGAGGCCCATTTCTCTTGCTTCTTCCGCATTGTACTGGCGGCATAGGTACCAGATTTCGCGCGCTTTCTTATGACCAACGATACGTGCAAGTAATCCTGCACCATAACCAGCGTCAAAACTACCTACTTTTGGTCCAGTTTGACCGAAAATCGCGTTATCTGCCGCAATAGTTAAGTCACATACGACATGAAGAACGTGACCTCCACCAATTGCATAACCTGAAACCATCGCTACAACTGGCTTCGGAATAGTACGGATTAAACGTTGTAAGTCTAAAACGTTTAGGCGAGGGATTTGGTCTGTCCCAACATAACCACCGTGTCCTCTAACTGTTTGGTCTCCACCTGCGCAAAATGCTTCGTCACCTTCACCCGCAAGCACGATAACGCCGATATTTGAATCGTCACGTGCGTCTGCAAAAGCATCGATCATTTCTTGTACGGTTAATGGCGTAAATGCGTTACGCTTCTCTGGACGGTTAATAGTTACTTTCGCTACACCATTGTATTTTTCGTAAATAATTTCTTCGTAATCACGAACTTTTTCCCATTGTACTGCCACAATGAATGCCTCCCTTTTCTATGTAATCGTTTTAATTATAAATAATTCAACACTATTTTACCAAAAAAACTCGAATTTTCTAAGTGTGGTGCATGGCCAACATCTGGAATGACCTCATGAATCGCGTCAGGTAGGGCTTTTACGACTTTTTGGTTGATGTCGAAAAATTTCTCATCAAGCTCACCTGTTATTAGTAGTGTGGGCACCTGAATGTCGTTTAACTTTGGCCACATGTTCGGCTGCATGCCTGTTCCCATCGTTCTTAAGGACATGGTCAAACCTGATGGATTCTGGCTTAATCGTTCTTTGCGAATGCTGGCTTGCTCAGCTTCAGCTAACTTTTCTTGTGATTTAAATAAGGGGATGGTTTCCCAATAATCAACAAATTCTTCGATTCCTTTTGTTTCGATAAAATTCGCAAGTCGGTTGTCTTGTTCTTGTCGGTCCACTCGCGCCTTGCCTTCTAAGCCAGGGGAGGCACTCTCCAGAATCAATTTTTCCACCCGATCTTGAAACATCGATGTGAAAACTAGCGCTGTTCGGCCTCCCATAGAATAACCTAACAAATGAAAGGTCTCGACTTTTAGTTCTGTTAAAACTTCAGCAATATCTTCACAAGCCTGTTCCATACTCGTGACCTTTGCGCGAGTTTGTCCATGGCCTGGTAGATCAATCACAATACATTGATAGTGATCTTTTAATTGATTAGTAGTCTTTAACCATGTATTTGTTGAGCCAGTGAAGCCGTGAAGTAGCACAACTGGCTCCCCTTCACCATGAATGTCCACGTGATACTGATTTTCACTAATCGTGATGATCATGATAAACCATCTCGCTTCAACTGTTCATATACCTTCTGCCACTGCTCTCTGTGCCAGTTTAAATTTTCTTCTCGGTTCGTTTGGACTTCGATAACTTCAAAGTGAATCGGCTGATCTAATAGTTCTTTTAAATGGTTTAAATCATTCGCCATTTCATACGGCACCTCTAGCCCTTGAACCATTGACTGAATTGGCGGGTTGAATGGCGTTCCAAACAATGCTTCAAAGTGCTTATTATCTTTATTTTGCGGTAAAAATGAGAATATGCCGCCTCCGTTATTATTCACAACTATAATTCGAACCGGAAGCTTATACTGTTTAGCAATAAAAAGTGCCGTATAATCATGTAAGAATGACACATCTCCAATAACTAATGTCACAGGGGTTCCCGTTGCGGCAACGCCCATCGCACTTGAAACCACACCATCAATACCGTTTGCACCACGATTGGACATAACCTGGACTGATTTATAATCATTTAAGAAAAAGGTATCTAAATCACGAATCGGCATGCTGTTACCAACAAACACGACTGACTCTTCTTGGATGGTTTCCGATAATGCTAAAATAGCTGTTCCTTCAGTTAGTTCATCTTGGTTTAACGTGAGAATTTCCGTTGCTGTCTGGTTGTTTTCAAACCAAAAATTAGACCACTTACGATCAATTTCAGGTAAACTTTCAGCTTCGTTTAATTGTTTTAATAGTGAAGCTGGCTCGCTAAACACCATCGTCGTTTCGATACTTGTTGGCTCACGATAACCTTGATTTTCATCCACCACTATATGGACCTCTGGCCTCTGTGCGGTAATCCACTGCATATATGGCTTCGATACAGGCATGGATCCAAAGCGAATGACGAAGTCGACGTCAAGGTTATTTCTGATTTCCTCTTGTTTTAAAATGGCGTCGTAAGTTGAAATCACCCATTCGTTCGTATAAGGATGTTTTCTTAAATTCGATAATACATCAGCTAAAATAGGGACTTCCCACTTTTTCGCTAACTGTAATAAGTGTTCTTTTGCCTCATCAGAATGTAACTCGCCGCAGACAAACACACCTCGGCTTTGCCCTTGTAACAAATCAAGTACCTGACTGGCAGCTGATGCGTCAATTTGTTCCTTACCTGTGATATGGTTCACAAATGACTGCGTGCTAGATCCCCATAAATCCGAAAGCGTTAAATCAGGGACGAGCGGATCTTTAAATGGAAAATTCAATTGAACAGGACCTTTATTAGGGTGATTCGCAATGGAATAAGACCTGCTTGCTTGACGTCTTGCATACCGCTTCATTTGTTCCGTATTTTCCGGTACTGCCATTTCATGAAAATATTTCGTATAAGCACCGTACATTTTAATCTGATCAATCGCTTGTGGTGCCCCATTATCTCTTAGTTCATGAGGCCTATCCGCTGTTAACACTAGTAATGGAACTCGGCTATAGTAAGCTTCAACAATTGCTGGATAATAATTCGCCGCAGCCGTCCCTGATGTACAGACCAGTGCAACAGGCTTTTGAGTTTTCTTAGCCATCCCTAACGCAAAAAAAGCTGATGAACGTTCATCAAAATGAACCCATTCTTTAATTGATGGATGTTCAGCAAACGTCATCGCAAGTGGGGTAGATCTAGAGCCTGGAGAAACGACGACATGCTCTAATCCATTCTGATATAATTCATCAATAAAATGACTAACGTAATATGTGCGTTCTCCCATATTCATTGAGAGGTGCCCCCTAAAGCCTCTAACATTGGCGTGAATTTTAACTTTGTTTCTTCATATTCTGCGAGAGGATCTGATTCCTCAACAATGCCGCAACCAGCAAATAATGTCGCCTTATTTTGATTGATAAGGGCGGAACGAATAGCAACGGCCATTTCACCATTATCATCTGCATCTACCCAGCCAACTGGTGCCGCATACCAACCGCGCTCAAATGGTTCATTTTCTTCAATAAACTGCATGGCAACGTGACGAGGCTCCCCGCCTAATGCCGGAGTTGGGTGAAGTTTTTCTATTAAATCAAAAATCGTTTGCGATTCTTTTAACCTTGCCGTAACAGGTGTGTAGAGATGTTGTAACGACCTTAACGGTAAAATAACTGGGCTAGTAGGAATGTCGATTGAATACGTAAGCGGTTCAATCGCTTCTTTGATCATACTCACGACGTATTGGTGTTCGCTGCGATTCTTTTCATCATTTAATAACTGATGAGCTAAAAGTGAATCTTCATCAGGCGTCTCGCCTCGTTTGATTGTTCCAGCTAGACAAGTTGATAGCAGCTCATTGTCATCCGCCTTTACTAGTCGTTCTGGAGTTGCGCTAATAAACGCATCGTCACCTTGATCAAATATATAAATAAAACTATCTGTTTGATGATTAACTAAATTAACTAACACATCGTTAATATTAATAGGCTGTTTAAATTCCGCTTCAAGCTCACGAGCTAACACGACTTTCCCTAACGTACCATTTTTAATTGAGCCTACCGCTTTTTCAATAAGCTGACTCCAATTACGATAATCTAAACTATTTGTTGATTGTAATTGTTGATTTGAATTTTGTTTTCCGTCATGTGACCGACTTTTATAGGAATACAGTTCCTTGTAAAGTTCATCGACATCAGTATTCTCAGTCAACGTTACATTATAAGTCATATAATAATCATCTTCGTTTACAGTCAGTAACGTCTTAGGGATTATCATTTGCCCTGAATTAAAAGAATCCCACTTCTCTCCATAAATGGTGTCATTAAATGAAAAACCACCCAGCATGACTGGGCCTGTCCCTTTCTCAGCACCGTTAGGAGAATAAATTTGATTTAATAGTTCTTCTCGCTTCTTTTGGATAGCGTCAAAGCGATTTTGGCTTGTTTCGATTGTTTTAAACTGATCAATTCCAACTAAATAAAAGGAATCCTCAGAGTCTTTCCAGAACAATCTAATTAGGTCCTGATTTTGAAAATGCGAAAAGAATTGGATTGGATCTATATAATCGACTTTCTCAACTAACGAAACCATTAGCTGAGAAATACCTAAATCATTCATATGTTCTTTAGCATTATTAAGTTGTTCAAGTATAGTAAGTGGCTTTGTTTGTAACATGGCATACGCCTCCAATAAAAACATACATGTGTCAAAAACACTCTTTCATTATTGTATGACTTTTTTCCTCATGAGACAAGGTATAAGCAGTGTGAGCGTTCTTAAGAAACCTTTATTGACATGATTACTTCGTTTCACTAAACTATGTTTAGGTTAATTGTACTAGTATAGAAAGGGATGACAATCGTGTCAAATCAAACAACTAAAGAAGCGCTCGGGGAGAAGTCCGGCTTTCAAATATGGTGGAGAATGCTACGCCCTCATACGTTAACAGCATCTTTTATACCTGTTTTTGTAGGGACGGTAATTGCGAGTATTGATTCATCGATTCATATTGGACTATTTTTAGCTATGTTGATCGCGTCCATGCTTATTCAAGCGGCTACGAACATGTTTAATGAATATTATGATTTTGTGAAGGGACTCGATACTGAGGATTCAGTTGGTATTGGAGGAACTATTGTCCGTGACGGCATTTCTCCTCAAACAGTTAGGAATTTAGCATTCACCTTTTACGGGATTGCCATATTATTAGGATTTTATATATGTTTATTAACGACATTTTGGATTGCCGTAATAGGATTAATATCGATGTTATTCGGTTATTTATATACTGGAGGCCCTTATCCAATTGCCTATTCTCCATTTGGGGAACTTTTCGCAGGATTTTTTATGGGGACTGTTATTATTGGGATCAGTTATTATATTCAGCTTGAATCGCTATCAAGTGAACCACTTTTACTATCGATACCAATTGCGATCTTAATCGGCGCGATTTTACTGTCAAACAACATTCGTGACCTTGAAGGCGATGAAGAAAATGGAAGAAAAACGTTAGCCATTTTAGTCGGCCGTCATAACGCGATTAATGTACTCGCTGCCTTTTTCATTTCGGCTTATGCGATTACCATTTTATTTATTATTTTAGGTATTATGCCTGTGTGGGGATTACTCACGTTGTTAAGTGCTAAGAAAGCTTTTAATGCCATTAGCGTTTTCAAAAACAACAACACTCCACTCGAAATGATGCCAGCTATGAAATTTACAGCTCAAACCAATACGATTTTTGGCTTTTTATTTGGAATTGCCTTTTTGCTAAATCATTTGTACGCGATTCAAACGTTATAAAGAATAATTTAACGGTCCATAAAACATGATAAAAGGAGAGGGAACCATGAAGCATATGCAATTGGAGAATACACTTTTTGAGGCCTTGGGAATTGAAATTGTTAAGTACGAGAAAGACGAAATTATTCTAAAAATGCCGGTCACACCTAAAGTTCATCAGCCATTAGGCTTTTTGCATGGCGGGGCATCCGTCGCTTTAGCAGAGTCCGCAGCTAGTATGGGTGGATTTTTGCATATTGACCCTGAAAAGCAAAGCGTCTTTGGCATCGAAATTAATGCTAACCATGTGAAAAGCAAACGAGACGGATATGTGCAAGCCAAAGCGACGCCAAAACATGTTGGACGAACAACAATGGTTTGGGAAATTAATATCGTTGATGAAAACGAGAAGCTTATTTCAATTTCACGATGTACTTTAGGAGTTGTCGACCTGAAATCATGAGGTGATTTTATGGATCAACAATTAATGAAAGAGTTAAAACAGGAATTATTAAACGAAAAGAAACGTGTTCAAGAGGAACTTGATTCATTTGAAACAAATGAGTCGTTTATTGAAGATAGTGTAGGCGAACTCAATTCAGCTGACCAGCAGCACCCAGCTGATACTGGTACGGAGATGTTTGAGCGTGAAAAAGATATGGCCTTACATCGCCGGGCTGAAGAAGAGTTAAGCGAAATTAACCATGCTTTAGAAAAAATGGAAGAAGGAACTTATGGAATTTGCGAGAAAACAGGCAAACCAATTCCAGAAGAACGTTTAAAAGCTATGCCAACAGCTCGATATGTGATTGAAGCTACCGACCAACCTGAATAAGGTTGGTTTTTTTATTTCTCTGGGTGTGATGCAAGATTATTACGCTTTACGGGGAAGACAGTTCGTATTTGGGGGAATTCTGTTCGTATTCTCGGGCCAACTGTTCGCGTGCTGGGGAGATCTGGTGTTCTGTAAAGAAAGTGGACACAATTACTCAAAATTTTTTTGATGAGATGATCAACCATCGCAACTTGACATTGAGCCTCTGATTGCGTGCTGTTTAGC
>NZ_JBHUMZ010000045.1:0-34561 GCF_042685285.1 Piscibacillus salipiscarius
GCTTTAGATTGAAGATATTATTACATCATCAATATAAAAATATAAAAGTTCGAGTCACATAATTAGGAGTGAGCGTATGCTCACCCCAACATTTGACTTAGAACCGTTTTTTCTTATATTAATCATCTTCAATTACAAGTGCTTTCTCAAACCTTGATATATCTTTATCTGCACCGATAATTATTAGTACATCATCATATAAAATTTTCTCATTCGCCATTGGAGATACATTAATTTCTTTTCCGCGCTTTATCGCAACAACGTTACACCCAAACTTAGCCCGAATATCTAACTCCATTAATGTCTTACCTTGCATTTTCTCCCCTGCTTTAATCTCAACGACGCTGTATTCATCTGATAACTCAAGATAATCTAACACATTACTTGAGATAATACTATGGGCAATTCGTTTTCCCATGTCACGTTCAGGGTGAACAATATCATCAGCGCCAATCTTTTCTAAGATTTTCTCATGATAATCGTTTTGAGCTTTTACAGTAATTCGTTTGACACCAATTTCTCTTAAAAGTAATGTCGTTAAAATACTTGCATGAATATTATCACCAATAGCTACAATCACATGATCTATGTTTCTAAAGCCTAATTCTTTTAAAGCCATTTCATCTGTAGAATCAGCAATCACTGAATCTGAAGCGATCTCTTTGTATTCATTCACTTTATCTTCATCTAGGTCTAAAGCAAGAACCTCTTTACCTTCTTTACTCAGTTCCTTGCAAATACTTCCACCGAAACGACCTAAGCCAATGACACCATATAACTTACTCATATTTTGTTCCTCCTAAAGCTATATCTGACAACAAGTCTACCATATTTCCATTGGTTTGTATCTAAATTATTGATCTGAATTTTTATTATATAAATGCATAAAATTCACAAGACACAACCGCGTATTACCACGGTTGCGTCTTGTTTTAAAGCTGATCGAGCATTTGGAATTGCGATTTAACTAAACCATAATACTCTCCCTGTTTTTTCATCAGTTCATCATGGTCTCCTTGCTCTAAAATACGTCCATGTTCTAACACAATAATGTTATCAGAGTCACGTATCGTTGATAGTCTGTGGGCAATAATGATTGCTGTACGCCCTTTTAACAATTTCTTAAGTGCATTTTGAATCTTAACTTCTGTTTCTGTATCAATACTTGCTGTAGCTTCATCTAAGATTATGATTTTCGGATTTGCTAACAATGCCCGAGCAAATGATAATAACTGTCTTTCACCGGCTGATAGAATATTCCCTCTTTCTTCTACCTCTGTTTCATAGCCATCAGCTAATCTTTGAATAAAATCATCAGCACCAACAACTTTGGCAGCTTCGATAACTTCTTCATCGGAAGCATCAGGTCTACCGAATCTAATATTTTCCATAATCGTTCCTGAGAAAATAAAAGTATCTTGTAAAACGACACTAATATTTTGTCTTAAACCATCTAATTTAACATCCCGTAAATCAACACCATCAATTTTAACGGCCCCTTTAGTGGGATCATAGAAACGGTTTATTAAATTAGCAATTGTAGATTTACCTGACCCTGTGTGTCCAACTAAAGCAACGGTTTGACCTGGCTTCATCTCTAAAGAGATTTCATGAAGAGCAATTCTGTCTTCATCATAAGAGAACTGAACTTGATCAAACACTATGTGTCCTTTAATATCATCTAGTTCAATGGCATTTTCTTTTTCTTTAACATTCGGTTGTTCATCTAAAAATTCAAAGATACGTTCAGATGCTGACATGGCCATTAGTAATTGATTATACATTTGGCCCAACCTTGAAATTGGTTCCCAAAACATACCGATAAAGAACGTAAATGAGATAAATACACCTAGCGTTACAGCAGGATCATTAATAATTAAATATGAACCATAAGCAACAAGAATAATCGTTCCAAAAGCGTTACTCATTTCAACAAACGGTCTAAACATAGCACTTTTTCTAGTTGCTACATTCCAGCTTTGGAAGGTTTCCTCATTAACACCATGGAAGTATTCAGTATTATTATCCTCTTGTGAGAATGATTGGGTGATTCTTACACCTTGAATGCTCTCGTTTAAGTGTGAATTAACACGAGATTGCTGAATTCGTACTTGTTGCCATGAACGACGAATGTTTTTTCTAAGTTTAGTTGAAATATAGAACATGATTGGGATAATGACCATCACGGCTAATGCCAGCTTAGGACTAATCACAAGTAAAATGACCACAATACTGATCAATGTGATAATATCCATTAATAAGTTAATAATCCCATTTGTAAATAATTCTTGCAGTGAGTTAATATCATTCATAATTCTCACAATGATACTTCCTGCTGAACGATTATCGAAAAACCGATTTGAAAGTCTTTGTACATGCGAAAACAAATGATGTCTTAAATCATATACGACGTTCTGACCTAATATATTGACATATTTAATTCTTACGGCATTTCCAATATAGCTTAATAAATACATAACCGCTATACCAATTACAAATTGTATGAGTAAATTATAATCTCCACTTGGTAATACCTGATCAACAATATAAGTACCAATAATGATCGGTACTGCAAGCCTTACCACTGTCGAGATAAGCATAGCAATAACCGCAATTGGCAGTACTGTTTTTGCATACGGCTTAACGTATTTAAGTAATCTTACAAGTTGCTGCCAGTTAAAAGGCTTATCAACTGGAATATCTTGAGTGTAACGAAATCTCTTTAAATGAGGGCTCTTTGCCTTCATCGTTTCTGCCATATGTCTCCCCCCTTAAGCGTGCTGTTTAGTCTTTCCCAAAATCGCTTCCTTATCTTGATACTGTATGTCGTAGATTCGTTGATACGGTCCTCCATTACTTAATAACTCTTCATGTTTACCGCGTTCTACAATATTTCCATCCTCGAGTACTAAAATTTCATCAGCGTGCTTTAGTGATGAAATACGATGCGCAATAATGAATGTTGTGCGTCCTTTCATCACTTCTTTTAGCGCTTTTTGAATCTTAAACTCTGTTTCCATATCTACAGCTGAAGTAGCATCGTCTAATACAAGAACTTTAGGGTTTATTAGAATCGCGCGCGCAATAGATATACGTTGCTTCTGACCTCCAGATAGACCCATACCTCGTTCACCAAGTAACGTATCATATCCATTAGGCATCTCCATGATAAAGTCATGTGCTTGAGCTCGTTTTGCGGCATCAATAATTTCATCCATTGAAGCCTCAGGATTACCGTAAGCAATATTATCCTTAATCGATGTAGAAAATAAAAATGGCTCTTGTAAGACGAAGCCTATGTGCTTTCTCATATCTTTTAAGGAATAATCTGAAATTGGTTTGCCATCTAAAAGAACCTCACCTTGCTCTGGTTCATAGAATCTTGTAATCAATTGTGTAATACTTGTTTTACCTGAACCAGTCGCACCGATTAAACCAATGGTCTTTCCTGGAGGTGCATCAAATGATACATTTTTAAGCGCCTCATCGTCGTCCTCAACATAAGTTAAAGTGACATCGTTAAATGCAATATGGCCTTTAACGTTTTTACTCTCAATAGGACTTGTTGCATCTTTAATTTCATCTTCAGATTCTAGAATTTCTAACAAACGCTCCCCAGATGCTTTAGATTGAGAGAACATGTTAACAACGAAACCAAAGTTCATAAGTGGACCAACTAAGTACCAGATTAAGTTAAAGTAGGCTGCAATGACACCAATCGATATTGATCCATTCATGTACAGGTAACCACCAAAGGCTAGTAAAACTACAACTGAGATATTACCCATGAACTCCATTAACGGAAAGTATTTCGACCAGATTTTAGCTGTATCTAAATAATGTTGACGGTAGTTATCACCTTTATCTGAAAAGCGACCAATCTCAAAATCTTCTCGAGATAATGATTTAACTGTGTTCATACCTGAAATATTCTCTTGGACACGTGTGTTTAAACGACCAAATGATTTACGGATCCCTCTAAAGGCGGGATGCACTCGTTTATCAAATTTCATAACGATGACTATTAAAAAAGGCATGGATGCCATCGTTGCTAATGCAAGTGGCACTGAATAATAGAACATAACTGAAACACTAGATAAGACGAGTAAAATAATTCTAATTAATTCTGAAAAACCAAAAGACAGGAAAAAGCGGAACAATTCTACGTCCGCAGTCAAACGGGACATTAGGTCCCCTGTTTTGGCATTATCATAATAATGAAATGATAGACGCTGTAACTTTTTATATAATGCATCTCTTAAATTAAAAACTGCTGAAATTCCAAAATAATCCCCCATATATTGATGAAAGAATGTTGCGACTGATTTTAATACCATTAATCCTAAAAATGCTAAACACAACATTGGAACTAAGCTGTAATTTTCTTCACCTATTACACGGTCAACTGTAATTTGGATTACGATTGGATAAACAACCGTAATAATGACCACGAAGAATAATGAAATTAACGATATGAAGAAAAACCGCTTATAAGGCCAATAAAAATCTTTTAGCTTCTTAAACGTATCCATGATGTTCCCCCTTTTTAAGCTATGAAAGCACTAATTTAGAAAAAATTAGTACTTTTATAAATATACCGAGTTCCGAAATAAAATTCTACCCCTTTTAGAGAAAAAATTAAAAAAATTTATAATAATTATCCTAAGACAAATAGTAACTTTTTACGTCAACACATAGAACGAATTTAAATCAGACCTAAGACCGAGAAGATTTTAAAATACGTTATGTGGTATATTAATAAAGTAGATGGACTTATATACTTTAAATTTGGCCTGTTCATTAAGAGCAGGCTTTTTCATAAGGAGTGGTTCAATGAAGTATGTCATCATAGGTGGAGATGCTGCAGGAATGAGTGCAGCTATGCAAATTGTTAGAGCTAAACAAAATCATGACATAACTGTTCTAGAGCGTGGCGAGATATACTCATATGGACAGTGTGGTTTACCTTATACCATTAGCGGGATTGTGGATGAGCCTGAAGATGTTATTGCTAGAAGTGTTGAGACGTTTAGAAACAAATATGGAATTAATGCTAAAATTAACCATAATGTAACTAACGTCGATCAGGATAATAAAGAAGTACATGGTACCATTACTACAACTGGCGAGCCATTTAAATATGAATACGACAAACTACTAATAGCTAGTGGTGCTAGTCCCGTCAATCCGAATTGGGATGGCATTGATTTATCTGGTATTTTTCATGTCAAAACGATCCCTGACACAAAAGACATCCTCAGTTATTTAAAGAAAGATGTCAAAAATGTCACCATTGTTGGTGGTGGTTATATTGGATTAGAAATGGCAGAAAACTTTAAGGAAATTGGAAAAAACGTGACCATAATTCAGAGAGGGCATCAGTTGATGAGCCCATTTGATTCAGATATGGCTAAATTAATTCATAACGAAGCTGAAAAACAAAACATTAATGTTGTCTTCGGTGAATCAGTAACTGGTTTTTCAGGAATCGAAAAAGTAGAGAAAGTCATAACAGATCAAAATGAATACCCGACTGACTTAGCCATTGTATCAATTGGGATTAAACCGAACACTCAATTCCTAAACGACGAATTTGAATTTGGTGAAATAGGTGAACTAATCGTTAATGAATACATGCAAACCAACGTTAAAGATGTTTATGCAGCAGGTGACTGCGCGTCTCAATTTAATAAAGTTAAGCAGAAAAATGATTATGTCCCGTTAGGAACTCATGCGAACAAACAAGGGATGATTGCTGGTCAAAACTTAGCTGGTGAATCAGTAACGTTTAAAGGAATGACTGGAACATCTATATTGAAATTTTTAGATTTACAGATTGGTCGTACTGGTTTATCTGAGAAAGAAGCTAACGATTTATCACTTAATTATGACTCTGTCACCATAACGACAAGGCCCGTTGCAGGTTATTATTCTGATGAAGAAACGTTAACGGTTAAGTTAGTGTTTGAAAAAGAAACGAAGCATCTATTAGGCGGCCAAATAATTGGGCATAAAGGTGTGGATAAGCGTATTGATGTATTAGCGACAGCATTATTCCATAACATGACGACAGTTGCGTTATTAGATTTAGACCTCTCCTATGCCCCGCCTTTTAACGGCGTATGGGACCCAATTCAGCAAGCTGCAAAAAGAACGTTATAATTAAATTACGGTTGTCAAAAAATTAGTTGTAAAAAATAAAAAGAAATGCCCGTTAACTCTACTTAAATGAACTAAACCCCAGTTAGTGGACTAATTAATAAAAGTCCCTAACTGGGGTTTGTTATGTTATTTAACTATCACTGTTATAATGAATTTAATCGCAACATCCTTGTTGCAACGCCGAACTGACCCACATCCTGTGGCCCTCAGCTCGTGCCGTCCCGTAGGAGTCTCGTGTATTTCCAATGCTTAAGATTTACTATAGATTGAGTAAAACAAATTATAATGCTAACCAAACGGACCTACTCGAACAAAACCCAAATGTTGCGGACCATTCGTTGATTGTCGTGATATTATTTTGATTACACTTTTTTGTATTTCAGGTTGGCCTGACACTCCTGCGGGAAAGCGAGCCAGGCGAGACCCCGCAGAACGAAACGTTAGTGGAGTTCGAGGAGGCTCGCGGGTCGCCCGAGGAAAGGGAAGGCCTAACCTGAAAGGTTAACCTCAAGTATTTTTATCAAGTTATCAGAAGATAACCTACACTCCAACAAATACTGTAGAGCCAAAAAATGAACCCGAATCAGTATCGAGATCATCTTTTAGCTGCCTAGCTTTTTTAAAACTGTCCACTTTCGAGGGTACAGTTCAAAAATGCGGGCATTTCTTTATTTATCTAAAACTTCTTCTTACTTTACACCGATCTAATTGTTCCTGTAACGGCTTCAATCCCAACTGATATCGCGTCTTCATTAGGATTCAGCTTACTATGATGTAAACCATAAGGTGAATCCACACCTAACCAAAACATAAACCCAGGAATTTCTTTAAGGAAATAACCAAAGTCTTCACCAGTCATTGCCTCAGGTGCATCAACGTAATGAATTGACGTACCTTCAAGTGACTTTTTAAATTGACCAACAAGACCTTCATCATTATGAACCATGTAATAATTTGCTCCATAATCAACAGAAGTTTCACAGTCAAACCTAGTTTCGATCCCACTTAATATTCGTTCAATTCCATCTTTTATTAACTGCATTGAATCAGGATGAATCGTTCTAATCGTTCCTTCGACACGTGCATGTTCAGCAATAATATTCTGAACAGTTCCAGCTTGCATTTTCCCTAATGTGACAACAGCTGGTTTTAGAGGGTCACGCATTCTACTAACAATCTGTTGTAACTGAATGTTAAATGTACTTGCAGCCATAATCATATCTTTTGTTTCATGAGGATAAGCTGCATGGCCACCTTTACCTCTAAAGTCTATAAACAACTCACTTGTATTAGCAAAAAGAAGGCCCGGCTTTGAACTCACGGTACCAACAGGTAGTTTCGGGTCAATATGTAGAGCAAAGATCGCATCTGGACTATATGTTTTCATAGGTTCACTTTGCAGCATTGGCTCTGCTCCGCCAGGCCCTTCTTCTGCTGGTTGAAAAAGAAATAATGCGTGATCTTTAGGTCTTTTGATAACTATATCGGTCAACGCTCCAAGTGCAATTGTCATGTGAAAGTCATGACCACAAGCATGCATATATCCATCGTGTTCCGATGCATATTCTAGTTCTGTATTCTCTTCAATTGGTAATCCATCGATATCAGTGCGATAAGCTATCGTTTTGTTTCCAACAGTTCCTTCAACAAATACAAATATCCCCGTTCTCCATGTTTCTACTGTTATGTGCTCTTGAGGTAACGAATGAATATAATTTAATAAATATTGTTGTGTCTTAAATTCCTTAAAACCAATTTCGGGAATTTTATGTAATTCTCTCCTGATTGTTAACCACTGATCACTCATCTATTAATCGACCTTTCTACATTTTTATGAATAAGTTTTAAAAAAAGCGGAACCTGTTAAGATTCCGCTTTAGTTCATATTAATCGTCTAGCTTTCTTAATGCACTCATAATTTCAGTTTTGGATTTTGTTTGGTCATCAATTTCTTTAAGCACTTTAGCTGGTGTACCAGCGACAACCGTATTTGGAGGTACATCTTCAGTTACAATTGCACCAGCAGCGACAACTGCACCTTCCCCTACTGTTACTCCTTCTAAAATAACCGCGTTTGCTCCTACAACTACGCCGTCCTCAATAACAACTGGTTTAGCAGAAGGCGGTTCAATAACTCCGGCTAGTACAGACCCCGCTCCAATATGACAGTTTTTACCAACTGTTGCACGACCGCCTAATACAGCATTCATATCAATCATTGTACCTTCACCAATTGCAGAACCAATATTGATGGATGCTCCCATCATAATAACGACCCCATCACCAATTTCAACTTGATCACGAATGATCGCTCCTGGTTCAATACGTGCATTTATGTTTTTTAAATCCAATAATGGAATAGCTGAGTTACGACGATCGTTTTCTACTACGTAATCATCAATTAGATGACTAAAACGTTCTAGTTCTTCTTTCACTACTTTCCACTCGCCGAAAATAACTCCTGTTTGTTCATCAACAAACGCTTGAATTCCTTCGCTAAATTCGATACTACTTAGCTTTTTACCTTTGATATACACTTTAACTGGTGTAGATTTTTTTGCATCTGAAATAAATTGAATAATTTCATTCGCATCCATCATTTTCATGTTGAATCCTCCATTAAACAGTTTTACTTTACTTTATCAAAAGGTTAAAATCTTTGACAAGTCTTAACTACGTTGTTGGTAATATTCGTTTCTTAATTGCTTAAGCATCTCTCTTCGTGTATAAATTCCAACCATTCGCTCTCGGTCATCTAACACACAGGCAAATGAATAATCGATTAATACATGTAACACATTCTCAAGTGAATCTGATACATGTACGGTTGGAATATCAACGTTCATAACATCTTCTACTGTTTTGGAATATAATTGTTCAACTTCGATTTTTTCTATTCCAAACATCGCTTCAACTATGTCTGATTTGCTAATAATTCCGCAAAATTTCCCATCTAAATCTAATACTGGTACAGCATTGTATCCAGTTTTCGTTAACACTAGCAATGCATGCTCTAGCGGATTCTTTAGTTGAACATGTGCGACTTTTTCAGCGTCAATCATATCTTCAGTTACTGGTATCGTTGATAAATCGAAACTCGATAAATCTAACAATATACTCTCCTCCTTATTTAGCACAGGAGTAACACCCAACGTACATTTTAACATAAATACACAAAAAGGTATAACTCGCGCCTACTTTTTATACCCGATTTCATTTATAATAAACAACAGAAAGAGAAAAGAGGGATTTTGATTTGTCACACGAATTTACTCGTAAAGAAGAAGCCGTTAATGCATTTACACATGGACTAGGAGCACTCCTTAGCATTGCCGGACTGGTTATTTTAATAGTTTTTGCTTCGATTCACGGTAATGTTTGGCACGTCGTATCAGTTACAGTTTATGGCGTAACAATGTTAATCATGTATTTATCATCAACAATTGTTCATGCCTTAAAGGATGGGCGGGCAAAAGACATCTTTTTATTTATTGACCACTCTTCGATCTATTTATTTATAGCTGGAACGTATACACCCATCTTATTAGTTCTGCTTAGAGGACAAATCGGTTGGACATTATTTGGGGTCATTTGGGGTGTTGCCATTCTAGGAATCATATTTAAAATCTTTTTTGTTAAAAGATTTATGGTTATCTCTACATTAATTTATATATTGTTAGGTTGGTTTATAGTTTTTGTATGGGATCCACTAGCTGCAGAGATGGAGGTTAGAGGACTCATTTACTTAATAATTGGTGGGATTTTTTATAGTGTAGGAAGCATTTTTTATATGTGGAGAGGCTTTCCGTATCATCATGCAGTTTGGCACTTATTCGTAATAGCAGGAAGCGCATTTCATTTCTTCGCTATCTTGTTTTATATAGTGCTAGTATAATTAAATATATCCTGCCCTATAAGGGGTTCCTTATTACAAAAATGGCTACGAAGTTGATAAATAACTCGTAGCCATTTCCATGTTATTAAAAAGGATATTGATTAAGATGCTGTCCTCCATCTAGCGTTACAACTTCACCATTCATATACTTAGCGTCATTTAAGATAAAGTAAGCTAAATCAGCAATCTCTTCTGGCTCACCTAGTCGTCCTAAAGGGACAGAGTTCAATGTTCGTTTAGCTGCTTCTTCAGATTCCCACAGTTTATCTGCTCCACCTGTTCTGTCAATTGGCCCTGGTGCAATGGCATTTGATCGAATGCCATACTTTCTCCCCCACTCTACTGCTAACGTGCGAGTCAGGTTAAGTACACCTGCTTTCGCTGCAGAAGAATGCGCCACTCCAGGACCCGCATCCCAAGCATATGTAGCTACCATGTTCACAATATTTCCTTTAATTCCGTTATCTATCCAGTGCTTTCCAACCGCATGGCTGCAGTAAAAAGTTCCGTTCAGCACAATATCGATAACGGCATTCCAGCCATTATAAGACAATTTTTCAATTGGGGCTATAAAGTTACCCGCAGCATTATTCACTAAATGGTGAATTGCACCATATTCCTCTACGGTCTCTTTTACCATTCGCTCAACATCTTCAGTACTTCTAACATCCATCATAACGGTTTTAACAGATAAATTTTGTCCACCTTGAATATCTTCTTTCGCTTGATCAAGACGTTCTTGGTTTCGGCCAGTAATGACGACTCTAGCACCTTCGTTCGCAAATTTCTGTGCCATGTATTTCCCCATTCCACTAGTTCCACCAGTAACGATCACGACTTCGTCTTTCATACATACTCCTCCTTCAAAAACTTTTCTGTTAATACTGAATACTTATTCATTTTCTAATTATTATCTCATATCTTAACCGAAAAAACCATGCTATAATGAATTTAAGGTTTAAAAAAGAGGATGAACAACATGAGCGAGAAAGTATCTAGAAGACATTTTTTAAAACGTTTAACATTCGGAACATTAAGTGTTATAGGCCTGTCTTACGGTGGTTATTACTATGCACACGATGTGGAGCCCAGGTGGCTAAATATTGTTCAATCAGTTGTTAAATCAAAACGCATCCCTAAATCTTTTAATGACTTTAAAATCGTTCAAATTACTGATACGCATATAGGTTTTCAATATAAAGTAAAAGAGCTAAGAAAATTAATAAATACTGTTAATAATCAGAACCCTGATTTAGTCGTTTTCACAGGGGATCTAACAGATAACCCATCGAAAATGGAGGAATTTACTTATCAAGAAATTATCAGTGTAATGTCCAAAATCAAAGCTCCTTACGGTAAGTATTGGATTTACGGTAATCACGACCATGGCGGATATGGAACGGATCACATTAGAGAAGTTATGAAGGATAGTGGGTTCAAATTATTACAAAATGAAACGACTAAAATCTCAATCAATCAAGACTATATTAATCTATCTGGATTAGATGACATCTTATTAGGCAAACCAGAACCTTCTACTTTAATTCCAAATGCAGAAAAAGAGCAATTCAATGTTCTTCTATGTCATGAGCCGGACTTTGCTAAAACTATGACAAACTACCCATTTGACTTGCAGCTATCAGGTCATAGTCATGGAGGGCAAATTCAGCTTCCTTTTATCGGATATATTGTGACGCCTCACTTAGGAACAGAATACGTGGAAGGCTCCTTTGAATTAGGAGAACGTCCATTAAAGCTTTATGTTTCTAGAGGATTAGGTACAACTAGGTTGCCTTTTCGTTTTCTATGCCGGCCTGAGATTAATGTTTATACACTTCAATCAAACTCTGTTTAAGATCTTGTCAAGGAATTGTTAAAAATGGCAGGTTCTATTTGTTATATTCAACATATAAAAGTGCTAGAATAAAGTTGGATATTGATTGGAGCGTGAATACATTGATTAAAAAGTTTAGTATATTATTTTTCACTTTGTCGATTATTGCCTTGATGTCCGCTTGTGGAAGTGATAGCGCTCAAGGTGATGAGAAGCAAAGTGAAGAAAATCAGGAAATTAAACCACAGTACGACCAAGAAGTGCAAGATTTCAGTTTTACTAATCAGGATGGACAAACTGTTTCTTTAGAGGATTTAAAAGGTGAATACTGGGTAGCAGACTTAATTTTCACAAATTGTGAAACAGTATGCCCCCCAATGACAGCTAACATGGCAAAATTACAACAACGTCTTGACGAAGAAGGACTAGATATAAGACTAGTTTCATTCTCAGTAGACCCTCATAACGATAACCCAGAAGCGCTAAAAGCCTTTGGGGATAAACATGGTGCTGATTATAGTAACTGGGATTTTCTAACGGGATATACACAAGAAGACATTGAAAGCTTTGCATCTAATTCATTTAAAGCACTAGTATCAAAAGTTGATGGTGAAGATCAAGTAACACACGGCACTTCTTTTATGCTTGTGTCACCTGAAGGAAAGATGATTAATCGTTTTAATGGAACCTCTTTTGAGGAAGTTGAGAAAATTATAGAATACTTAAATCATTATAAAAAATAGTCTGGCGATATATGCCAGACTATTTTTTAATCATTTCTTATAATTAAATAAACAATCAATCCAATAATTGGAAAAAACAATGTACCAATAAGTACAATAATAGCGTATTCCTTACTATTACCTTTTCTTATAGAATCTCGGTAAGCCCAAATGCTAGTAATGATATTTAATAATATTAATAAAAACACAAAAAATAAGACCCCAAAAATCACTTCCATGTACGAATCCCCCTCTCTCCCTATATGTTAATGTAATATGTCACAGTTGTGAAGATTAGACTAATGGTCTTAAGTAGAAATATTTTTGTTTCTAAAATATTGTGATAAAATTTTAGCTACGAATGTTATGAAAAAGATCATACCTAGAATTAAAATAGCAATCCATAGTGAACCAAGAACTTCTTTTAGTTCATGCACATCGTTTGAGTAAGAATTTGTGAGTGCTAAAACAGTTAATGTCATGCTCGTCGTACATAATGAGATGATTAAATAATTTAATGTGTAAATACATTTTCGTTTAATTAATTTTAAAATAATGGGCTTTAATATTAAATATGCACAAAATATTAAAATTAAGAAGATTAGACTTCTATACAAATATTCAATTATCATTGGATTTTGAAACATTTTAATCCACTCCTACCTTATATGATGAAAGGGTTCTCAACATGAGTGACGTCATACTTGGAAGTTTACTTGCCGGTCTAGCAACTGGTGTTGGTGCTATTCCTGTACTATTTATCAAAAGATTAACCCATAAATGGCGCGACATATTGCTCGCATTTGCGGGAGGTGTCATGTTAGCTGCTGCCTTATTAAGCCTGATACCAGAAGCTTTAAACTATGGGACTCTGACACAATTAGCGATCGGTTTAATCATCGGAGCAACTGTATTATCATTATTGGAACATTCCATCCCACATATACACGTTGAAAACTTAAATCAATCAATAAAAATTGACCAAAAGGCAATGCTTATAATTGCAGCCATTACACTTCACAACATTCCAGAAGGTTTAGCAACAGGAGTCAGTTATGCTAGTGGTAAAGAAGGTTTGGGAGAAGTGGTTGCCATTGCCATTGGTACTCAAAATGCACCGGAAGGATTTTTAGTAGGATTATTTTTAATTCATCAAAATATAAAAAGGATGACTGCGTTCATCATAGCTTCTTTAACTGGGCTTGTAGAAGTATTAACCGCTCTTTTAGGTTACTATTTAACAAACTTACTGGATGGATTAGTACCGTATGGACTAGCATTCGCAGCAGGGGCCATGTTGTTTATTATCTATAAGGAATTAATACCTGAAAGTCATGGCGACGGTCATGAACGACCTGCTACCCATTCTTTTATTCTAGGTATATTACTGATGATATCGTTAATAGAAATTTTTTAATTAGAAAGCATGGTGAATTAAACATGGAAGAATATTTAAACCAAAATGTTAAAGATATTGAGATCTCAGGAATTAGAAAGTTTTTTAACTTAGTTCAAGGCAAAAAAGATATTGTCTCATTAACCATTGGCCAGCCTGATTTTAAGACGCCCAATCATATTAAAGAAGCTACAAAACAATCACTTGATCAGAACTTTACAACCTACACGCCTAATGCGGGCATACCTGAACTAAGAAAGTCTGTTTCAGACTATGTTAGTGAACAATATCAGCTTCAATATAAGCCGGACGAAGAAGTCATTATAACAGTCGGTGCCTCTCAAGCAATAGATATTACATTAAGAACGATTATTGAACCTGGTGATGAAGTACTTCTACCAGGACCAGTTTACCCTGGATACGAACCTTTGATTAAGTTGGCTGGCGGGAAACCAGTCTATGTAGATACAAGAGAGCACAACTTTAAATTTACATCAGATCTCATTGAGAAACATTTAACTTCAAAAACTAAATGTGTCATTTTGCCATACCCATCGAATCCTACTGGCGTTAGTTTAACAAAGGACGAGCTACGAGACATTGCACAATTATTAAAAGATCAACCAGTCTTTATTCTTGCAGATGAGATTTATCATGAACTAACTTTCGAAAAACCTCATGTTTCGATTGGTGCATTTGATGAGGTTAGAAAACAAACGCTTATTGTTCAAGGAGTTTCAAAGTCTCATTCAATGACGGGATTTAGAATTGGTTTTCTTATGGGTGATTCTAATGTTATGAAACATGTATTAAAGGTTCATCAATATAATGTTTCGTGTGCCACTTCAACAAGTCAATATGCTGCTTTAGAAGCAATGAATAATGGTCTTGAGGATCCTAAAACAATGAGAGAAGCTTACTTAAAGAGAAGAGATTATATAGTTAATCGGCTAGAACATATGGGGGTTGATGTCGTTAAGCCGGATGGAGCTTTTTATGTGTTTCCTAAATTAACTCCACCCGGGCAATCATCATTTGATTTTGGAATAACCTTAGTTGACCATGCCGGATTAGCCCTTGTACCTGGTGACGCGTTTTCCTCGTATGGTCAGGGTTATATGAGAATATCATATGCTTATCATGAAGAGGTATTAAAAGAAGGACTGGACAGATTGGAAGAGTTTTTGCTTAGTCAACAAACAAGATAGGCTTAAGTTACCTTTTTTTCATGATTCTTTAAGAACTGATATTCATTTAACAAAGTGTCTAACTGTTGCGACACCTTGATCGACTCATGACTAGTGTAGCCATATTCAGACGCAATATTGATCATATGATTCCTCAGTTTTTCAATATCTTGTTGCAGCTGTTGTAATTGGTTGTAAGACGACACTGTGCTTGTTCCTCCTTACTTGACTACAAAGGTCTTTTCTACTGCTGTACAAGCTTTAATGAATAGTTATATCTTACTACAAATTATCATAAAAGTGTGTAATTTTAATCATTTTAAACTCAATTTAACATCATGTAAAATAATTATAATGAATTTGTTGCTACATACGTAAAATATTGTGGTAGGATATATAATAAAGAACTGAGTTGAGAGGGAGATTTCCTTGAAAAAAGAGATATGGGAATGGACCAAAGCAATTATTATAGCCGTTGTATTAGCGTTTTTTCTAAGGTCTTATGTGTTTGCAACTTCTATAGTAGAAGGAACAAGTATGGATCCTACATTACATAATGGCGAACGAGTCATTTTTAATAAAGCGATATATTTATTTGACGAACCCTCTAGAGGTGATATCGTCATTATCCAGCATCCTAATAAGAACTATGTTAAAAGGGTTATTGGATTACCTAATGAGACCGTCCAAGTTAAAAATGGAGTATTGTATATTAACGGTAATGAAGTAGATCAGGGTTTCTTACCTCCTAATCAGCGTAATGAAACATCCGATTTCGGACCTGAAAAAGTACCGGCTAACCATTACTTTGTAATGGGAGACAATCGCGATATTAGTAAAGATAGCCGAAATGGATTAGGGTACATCCATGAAGATGATATCATTGGAAGGTCAGAGATTGTGATTTATCCTTTTGATCAAGTGTCTTTAACAAGATAGTAAATAAAACACCCGAAACTAACCGTAACTAACCGTAACTACGGAGCTTCGGGTGTTTTTTTATATTAGATGATCGGGTAACCGAAGGATGGATTCATTCAACTCTTCTAGCCTCTTTTCTATTCTGTGCAATAAATAAAATGTAACCAGAATAGGAAAGCCCACTTCAGGAATCCAGTTCACCCAAGTTTCCATTACCTTCACCCCTTTTCGCTAATAGAAAAAGGCCTTATAACAAGGCCTTTTTCAGACTTATACTAGAGAAATCTCTGTGACAGTACGATCAACAATTTGAGCAGTATCAATCGCAACTAAAGGACCACCACTTGATGTGAAAACATTATTAGCAATGATGGTATCCATTGCATTTTTCACCGCTACAGGATCTGCAGGGTCGATTGGATTATCAAGCGATATAGTTGCTACTGAACCTAACTCAGTCTTAAATTTTAATTCAAGTCGTTTAGCCAATTATGTTCCACTCCTTCCTCAAGAATAATGTTTTAGACTTCATTTAAATCAAATGACTCATTGCGTACGATGTTTAGCAAGGTGAATGTTTGTAAGGAACCTAATGCCTCACCAACCGCAAATAACTGATCTGGAGTTGAATCCATATTAATTTGATTGTAAGACTTTCTTCTAATAATTGCCTTACCTTCTTCATCAACTCCTGCGTTAAAAACCAACTGCAATTGAGTACTTGTCTTAACTTGACTTGCCATACCCCTCATCCCCCTTTCAACTTTATAATCGAAAAGAAATAAAAAAAGTGTGGAATGCTTGAAACATTCCACACGGCTCATACGTCCAATTAATTGTAAGTAATTATAAATTTAATGTTTAGCATTGTCGAATACACAATAACCAATAAAAGTTGCTAATAATGCTAAACTGATGATACCCATTGCTATTTCCATTATAGTAATCCTCCTCTGACTTATAATGTTATTAGTTATTATTATTTTAACAAATAAATTATATCATATATATTCGTTTTTTTATGAATCGAATTGATGTAAAATAATGTAGAACCCTTTTAAATAAAAGACAGATAAGGTGATTAACTATGCACTACTGCCCGAAATGCGGTGCTAAAACACATGAAGGTGAACAATATTGTGTATCTTGCGGCATCCATCTACCAGAAGATATAAAAAACCGATTTGATGAAGAAAAAGAGCCCCAAGGGTTTAATAAATGGTGGCTTGTGCCAATATCTACTTTAATTTTCACATTAATTCTAGCCATTGCTATTCATTTTTACTTAGAATATCAACAAGATCAAGCAAAAGCAACTTATCAAGACGGGGTTGAATTAGCTTTAGAAGGCCAATTTAATAATGCAAAAGATCACTTTGAGCAATCACTAGATTTCAAGAGTAATTATAAAGCTGCCCAGCAAAACCTTGAATTTATGGACATTGCAATTAACATACAAAAATCATTGAATGAAATTGATAAATTGATTAAAGCTGAGTCTTACCAACAAGCTATGAATCTAACAAATGATATTGAAAGCAGATTGAAAAACTATGACGGAGAAGTTGTGAATCTATTACTATCAAATATTGTTGATAAACGAAATGAAATTAAAATCGAGCAAGTTCGAAGTTCACTAGACGAAGATAATGGAATTGACGATTTGAAAATTCAACTCTGGCAAATCGAATCCATCGATTCTGAGGATGCTGATAAATTAGAAAATCAGATGAAAGAACGTATCGTAAACCATTCTTTCAACCGTGCTAACAAAGAATTAAATGAAAATCAATTTTCATCTGCTTTAGCAATTGTAAAAGATGCTTTAAGATACGTTCCAGACAACGAAAAGTTAAAAAGTCTAAAAACAACGATTGAAAAACAACAGGTCGCGTTTGAAACAGAGCAAAACAAACGAATAGAACAAGCCTTAAACCAATATGAAATTGAGCAAGAGAATAATGAGAACGATGCTGTTGAAATCAAGACAATTGAAGCCAAGCTTAACGATGAAGGCAAAATTACAGTTAGCGGTGAGCTTAAAAGTGTTGCAACAGTTCCCATTTATTCATTATCAGTCAAATACTCTCTTCAAAACAAAGACGGCAAGCAGATTTTAGAGAACGAAACATTCCTTTATCCAGAGACACTTTACCCAGAAGAAACTGCGAATTTTGAGTATACTCACTACGATGTAGAAGAAGAAGTGGATATAACTGTTGAAAAGATATCATGGTTTCTTGAAGGGCAATAGGAGTTGATTCAATGCTTAGTAAAAATAATAAAGTCCTTCCCATCAGTCTTTCAGTAGTCACTTTAATAGTGGGATTATTAGCTATATTTGTATACTTTAATTATTGGGAAGATGATGTATTAGCAACAGAAAACGGTTTGGTCAAAGTAGTAGAAAATGAAAACAATAACGAAATGAAAGATCTACAAACGATCATCCATGAAGCAGAAAAATATGTCGTACAAATTGAAGCAGTTGGTTCTTCAACTGAAAGTGAAGGATCCGGTTTTCTTTTTAATGACAAAGGTGATATCGTAACGAATGCCCATGTAGTAGATAATGCAACAGATATTTTTGTCAAAACGTCTGATGGTACATCTACTTACCCAGCAGCTTTAATCGACATGAATGAAAAGAAAGACATAGCAGTACTACGAGTGCCTCAACTCAAAAATCAAGGTTCAGTTAACATAAATCCTAATTTTGAACCTAATATAGGAGACGAAATCATTGCAGTGGGGTCTCCTCACGGTTATGCAGGTACTTTTACTGACGGGATTATTTCAGCAAAAAATAGAAGCTTTTCTGTTAATAACTCAGAATACAAAAATCTTTATCAAATTTCAGCCAGTATTCTTCAAGGTAATAGTGGCGGACCTTTAATCCATAAAGAAACTGGTCTAATCATTGGAATTAATGCTGCAGCTAGTAAAGATGGTAACATAGGTTTCACAATTCCGATCTCACAAGTATATGACATGATTCAAATGTGGTCTGATGTCGCAGATGATGAAGAATTAAACTTTGAAATTGACCCGAAAGCTTATCAATCAGTGGATGCAAGTTCATTAAGGAATGACGCAGAGTATATTGTGAATTATTATTACGATACATTAAATGTAAGAGATTACTTTGCAGCCTATTCTCTTTTAGGCAGTGAAGAACAAATTAAAAGAAGCTATCAAGATTTTAGGGATTTAAGTGTTCAGTCAATCAATATTAATGTTCAAAATATTGAACTGGGTGAACCTGAAGAAGATTCAATTAAGGTTACCGCATTCGCTGATCACTCCATTCGTAAAAATGAAGAAATTTTAGAGACACATCATTATAAATCTGTCTTCACTGTTGGCTACGAAAATGATCAACTGAAAATATTATCGCTAAATCGGGAATTGTTATCTAAAACAGAACAAGAAATTAAAGAAGAACCTAAAAAAAATCAATCTGATCAACAATCTTAAAGAACGGCATTTGCCGTTCTTTATTTCATTTATATAGGTTAATATCCTTAGCATTACAAACGCGGATACATATACATAACTGAAAGCGCTTATGGAGGTGATTTCATGTACGGTGGAAACGCTGGTAATTTAGGAAATATGGGCAATATGGGAAACATGGGTAATCTAGGAAATGTAGGCAACGTAGGTAATGTTGGAGGTCACTGTGGATTCAACAATTTTGCGTTAATTGTTGTATTGTTTATCCTACTCATCATTGTAGGAGCAGCATTTTACTGCTAATTATTAATATAACCAAAACACTGACCTTGCTTTTTACTCAAACAAGGTCAGTGTTTTTTTACAGATCATTGCTATGTTTTACTAAATAACTCTTTCACTTTCGTATCAGGGACAGGCTTACTAAAATAATAGCCTTGGACCTCATCACAATTTTCTTCAATTAGAAAACTAAGGTCTTCTTCATTCTCCACACCTTCTGCAATTACTTTTAAATTTAAGGAGTGCGATAAATGGATAATGGTTTTAACAATTGCGATGTTTTGCTCAGTTTTCTCTTGAATAAATAACCGATCAATCTTTAATTTACTTAACGGGAATTGACTTAAATATTTTAAAGATGAATAACCTGTTCCAAAATCATCTAAAGCCACATTGACCCCTAATTCTTTGAATCCTTTTAACGTTTCAATGATAAACTTTTCATTTGTCATCGCCATACTCTCAGTAATTTCAATTTCTAAGTACTGGGGCTCTAGTCCAGTTTCGTCTAATATATTAGCTATATTATCTACTAAATCGCGCTGTAGGAACTGTTTAGCCGACAGGTTAACGCTCACCTTTACTTTAGGTAGCCCTAAGTCCTGCCAGATTTTATTTTGTCTACACGCTTCTCTAATCACCCAGTCACCTAGTTCAACAATCAGCCCCGTCTTTTCAGCTAAAGGAATAAACTCCCCTGGAGAAACAATTCCTCTATTAGGGTGGTTCCACCTACATAATGC
This sequence comes from Piscibacillus salipiscarius, assembly GCF_042685285.1. NCBI lineage: Bacteria > Bacillati > Bacillota > Bacilli > Caryophanales > Bacillaceae > Piscibacillus > Piscibacillus salipiscarius. The sequence continues at coordinate 20,599 of NZ_JBHUMZ010000045.1, forward strand.
TTCTAACCCTATAATTTCATTATTCTTTATATTAACTTGCGGCTGGAAATGTAAAACAAAATCTTTATTTTCAAGAGCCCTATGCAATTCCGTTTCTAATGTTAGTCGCTCTTTAAATCCCTCAGTAAACGAACGTTTAAACATTAGAAAATCATTTTTATTTTCTTTCTTAATAAAATTCATGGCTATATCCGCTTGTTTCATTAATTCAGAAGCCGTTTTACCTAATGATGGATACAAACTAATCCCTATACTTACTGAAGTATAAATTTCATACCCATTTACATCCAATGGCTGTTTAAAAATTTGTAGTAGTTTTTCAGCAAATTGTGTTGCGTCCTCTTCTTGATTAATATTTCTTTGTAAAATCAAGAATTCATCCCCGGTCATTCTTGCGATAAATATATCTTCAAATAAAAGTTGTTTCAACCTTGAGGCAAATGAAATTAAGAGTTGATCGCCAAACTGATAACCTAGCGTATCATTAATATGTTTAAAGTCATCTAAATCTAGAAAATGGACAGCAATATTTTTTTGTCCTATGTCTGATGCCCTAATTTCATCGTTGAGTACCTTTTGAAAATAATTTCGGTTAGGTAAATCAGTCAATTCATCGTAATAGGCCATAAATTCAATCTGTTTCTCGTTTTCTACTCTCTCTGTAATATTTCTTATGATAGCAACTCTAATTTGGCCCTCTTCTATGTCTAGTGTTTCTGGAACAATTTCAACATAGATCACACTTCCGTCTTTTTTTACACCTTTAACTGAATAAGGTTTATTTGCTGTCGATTCGATACTTCTAATCATCTTCTCATGATCTTGGGAAGCAATTAAATCTAATATATTTGTTCCTAATAACTCTTCTCTATTGTATCCAGATAATGAAGCAAACGCTTGATCACAATCAATAATTTGAGCGCCATCATGCATAACAACACCTTCATATGGACCATTTAAAATGTTATTTAAAGAATAAAATATCGCTTCTTTATTAGCTTGTAAACCGCCCTCTTTTAAAATCATACATACATGATCACCTATTTGCATACTTCGAAGTAAAATAAGCTTTTCTGGTTTAACTTTTGTACGAACCATTATTTCTTTTCCGTTGTTTGGAACGATTGATTCTAAATTAAGATATTCTGTGATGAGACTCTTGCTGGTTGTTATATTTAATAAGGAATGTGCTGGGTTATTAGACGCCACGATCCGACCCTCTTTGTTGATGAACAAAACAGCATCTGAAATATGTTCAAATATCCAATCATGGATTGGCTGTAATGTCCTCCCTCTATTCTCTCTAGCCACAATTTGCCCCCTCGATAACTAACCAATGTTAATTTTTTCTTTAGGATATCGATAACTACTTTTTCTTTTCTGCTTATTAAAACTGAATAAAAATGTCAGTAGTCCAATTCTTCCGATAAACATTAAGATCATTAATAATACTTGACTAAACGTTGTTAGCTCAGACGTGACCCCCATAGATAATCCAGTTGTTCCGAATGCTGAACTCACTTCAAATATAATACTTGTTAATGAATAAGGTTCAACTGCAGTTATCACTATAACTGTTGATAAAAACATGATAATAGCTAATAGTGTCACGACTACGGCTTTAAATAAATCCTCTTCTTCAACCTGTCTGCCAAATATTTTGATATGTGTCTGACCTCTTGCGAACGTAAGTATGAAGATAATAACTAATGCAAATGTTGTTGTACGAATACCCCCACCGACACTACTAGGAGAAGCACCAATGAACATCATACTAGATAGGAATAGTTGAGTCTGTTCTGTAAATTCGTTGACGTTCATTGTAGATAACCCGGCGCTACGTGCTGTCGTTGATTGAAATAAACTTGTAAATATAATCTCATGCCAACTTTTATCAGCCATATAATGATTGAATTCTAATATAATGACGACCAAAAAAGAAAAAGTCAATAATACAAAATAAGTTAATGTTGTTAGTTTTGTAAAGAGTGAAAAACGTTTAATATTACGTTCTTCTGGCGATATTTTCAGGTATTCTTTAACTTCTATTAATACAGGAAACCCTATTGCTCCTGAAATAATTAATAGAATATGAACAAACTGAACGAAATAATCATGCCTAAACATATGTAAAGAAGATCCTGTTATATCAAAACCACCATTCGTAACAGCACTGATTGCTGAGAAAAAACCGTGATAATAAGCATCAAGAATAGATTCATAATAATTTAAATAATAAGTCCCTAATATAATAAATCCAATAAATTCTATTGTTAAAATTAAGATCAGCATATCTTTAACAAGCCTAACAATACCAGATATTGATTGTTGGTTCTGGTCGGTCATGATGAGGCGTCGTTCTCTAAAACCTATTTTGCGCCCTAGTATTAACCAAATTAACGTTCCTAGCGCCATGACACCTAGCCCACCTATTTGTAAGGCGATTGCGATAATAATAACTCCAAAGAAACTAAAAGATTCTGCAGTGGAAACGACCGTTAGGCCTGTAACACTCACGGCACTAACAGATGTAAAAAGCACTTCCATAAACGTTAAATTAACACCATCTTTATGAGCCACCGGAAGTGATAAAAAAATGGTTACAAGGGTCACAGCTGCTAAATAATAAAGTGAAATAAGTTGTACAACAGAGAGTTTGTCGAATATTCTTTTAACCCTGATCCCCTTTTGATCTCCATACATAAGATGTTTCTCCTTTATTCGCCACATTTCCTGCTTATAATGACAATTAGCTTAGTATGTTGCGCCGATTGGCCACAATATTTGTCTAGAAAAAGCTTTCCTGATTTTTCTCTTTAAATTTTTTTAGCAAAGAAGCCCCTTGATAACCTGCTTCAATTAATTCCTGTAACATCTGCTCAATTTGCTCACGTTCACGGTTCACCAAATTTCCAATTAGAATGACGTTTATTTCATCTTCAATATCATTAATAGAATTAATTTTTGCAACAATGGTAGCTTTCGGATTCTCAGCCTTAGATATCCTTACTTGAACGACTAATTCACGGTCTTCATCCTTTTTGCTTTGAAAGAAATCCATATAAGATCTTGGAATTAAACACTCAATCAACCATCGATCTTTGTCAATTTCACGGTCAATAATTAATCCTGCAGAAATATCAATTTTTTTGTTCTGTAGTTCATCACCCGATTTCTCCAGAATTTCAATAGAAATTAGACGAAATGTTTTCATGAAAACCTTCCTTTCACAACTTCTCAATTATATAGAGAATAATAGGAAGTTAAAATAATAGTACTGTCTATAATATTATTATTAATTAGCCAAAAATCAATACTAATTAGTAAACATAACCAATATATTAAAAACATTGTAAGTGGTAAAAACGAAACAAGCAATAAGTATTAAGTAAATTTTTTGTAAATCACAAATAGAACTGAGCCGCCGATTAAGGTGACTCAGTTTTGGTTTGTAATGGTGAATGATGAAAAAATTTAAATACTATAAAGCCAACTAAAATTAACACCATAAATACTATAAACACATTACTGTAAACAGCTCCACTATCTATAACACCAAGTGGATTCAAAGGGTAATCTGGTCTATAGATATCTAACACTTTACCGACTAATGCTCCGCTTAAAGCACCTGAAACGAAATTCAATAAGTTAAATACTCCCATGCCTACGCCCGTTTCTTTCTGACTTAAAATTCCTGCTAATAAATCAGCACCAGAAGATTGAACTAACGGAAAGCACATCATTGGAAATACTAAGCTTAAGCTAAATATGACTGGGTGTGTGCCGACTGTTGTTGAGACGACTAGAAATCCAGTTAGCAACAATAGCAAACTTACCAAGAAGATCATTCTAGAACCTTTTTGGTCTACTAATTGTCCTCCCTTCCTACCGATAAGTGCTGCACTCATCGCACCAGGAAACATAGCTAAACCAATTTGTAATGTCGATAACTCATATACATCTCTAAGCATAATTGGAACGGAAAACATTAGCCCAAATAAACAAGCAACACTAATAAAGCTTACTAATAATGTCACAACATAGTTACTGTTTTTAAAAAGATGTGGTGGAATAAAAGGATCTTTGGCTTTCTTCATTCTAAAAACGACTAATATAGCCAGTATCATTACGATAAATAAAGTCCAGCTTTGACCGAGTGTAATCCCCATTAGAGACAAAACGATTAAGCTGGCAACTAAGCTTCCACCTATATAATCTAATTTGACATATTTTGTTTTTTCGTCTGGTAGATTTGCTCTTAAAAATGGTAAAGTTATAATGATAAAAGCTGACGTTAAAAATAAATATTGCCAGCTTAAAAATCCACCAATGACTCCACCTAAAATAGGACCAATCCCTGAAGCGAAGGCCATGACGGATGAAATAATTCCAAGAATTTTACCTCTTTCATTTGGAAAATATCTAATTGGCGCAATAAAAGCAATAGCTGGAATCATTGAACCACCGATCGCTTGAATAACTCTTGCCATTAATACGAATCCGTAATTAGGTGCAATAAATCCTATTAAAGAGCCTAACGAAAACACAATTAACCCAAAAGTGATTAATGTTTTTAGAGCAATTGTATCGGTTAATTTACCATATACTAATGCTCCAACAGCATAAATCATAATATATCCTGTCATTACCCAGCTCACTTCGGATGGTAACAGGCTAAATGCCTCTGCAATATCTGGAATTGCGATGTTAAACATCGTACCGTTCATCACAGAAAACATTAATACGAAACATAAAGAAAATAATAACGCTTTTGGATTTTTGATTTGTGGATTATTCATTTTGTTCCCCTCGCCTTTCATCTTCATTAGCATACCCCCTTCCTAAAGTTCTTGCAATATGAGAGCTTTTAATTTAATAGATAAATTTTGCTAATTTTAGAGAATTTTTATGTTAAAATAGTCTTAGTTTTATTTTTGAATTTTTTTGAAAATGTAGGACTTCCTTAACAGAATCCGTCAGGTAAAGTTCTATTAAAAATTGGAGGGGTGAAAATGGAGCAAGTAGATTTGGCAAAAGAATCGTTATTTAGAAAGAACAAATTGATGCTAATATTTTTAATGATTGTAATGTCCTTAAGTTTAGTTGTTAACACATTACTAGGACAAAAGCCAGTTGTAATAGCAATTATTGGTATTGGTTCAGTTGTCTTAATTTTATTACTGGGTGTTTTATTAAAAACTCAAAAAGGTATGAATGCATATCCATACATAAGTATCTTGGGGCTAGCGACCATTATTGGAGCTATTATTTTAACAGTATCATCTTCAGGTCAAAACGTTGCACTGATTTATTTCTTATTAATAAGTACAGCGCTATATTTATCTAAGAGCGTTTTAGTTTACGGATTTGTATTAAGTCTTGGACTATTAATCGCCTTTATCATGAGGTATGGTCAAGAATTTAATTTCGACTATGGAATTTCAGTATTGTTATTAGTACTAAGTGGAATCGTTCTTTATTGTCAGCAGTTAGTAGCTCAACATATGAATGATAAATTAGAAGATCTTCATGAGCAGAATAAACAAAACTATCTTAAAGAATCTGAACAAAAAGCCCAAATTGAAAGTCAAGCTAAACTAATTCAAGAAAGCATGGCAGAGATTTCTAAACGTTCGCGTGACCACAGACAATCGCTCGATGAAATGAATCTAGCCATTCAAGAAATAGCTAGCGGTACTGAAAATCACTCAAGTTCAATTGGCACAATACATCAACTCGTTAAAGATACATACACCATTGTGAATGACATGACCGAGGAATTAAAGACATTGCATCAATCAACGGTTGATAATGAAACACACGCATCGAATGGTCTGCAAAGTTCAAATAAATTAACTAATCAAATTGAAGAATTAAAAAATAGCCTGCACTCCATGAATTTAACTTTTAATGAGTTAAGTGATAAAGTCGACTCTTCTGTTAAATCTCTGAAAGATATTCAAGACATTACAGATCAAACTAGTTTGCTGGCATTAAATGCATCCATTGAAGCAGCAAGAGCGGGTGAACATGGTAAAGGGTTTGCCGTTGTAGCAGATGAAATTCGTAAATTAGCAGAGCATACCGAACAAACAGCTAAAACCATTTCGACCAATTTACTTAGTATGAAAGAGACAAACCAGAAAACTGAAGATAAACTTCACACTATGACAGATAAATTAGAAGAAAACATTGAAACAGTTAATCAAAACCACTCTATTTTTGAACAATTCCAGACATCGTCCAAAAACCTTCTTGAACAACTTGACCAGTTTGTAAGTAAAGCACAGGTGGCCGATGAAAATACTCAAGCAATCGAAGAAACGATTGATCAATTCACATATTCAGTTGAACAATCATCTGCTTCTATAGAAGAAATAAGTGCATCCATCCAAGAACAAGCTGAGCATAACCATTTGCTTCACAAAGAAATTGAGAAATCGAATGATGCACTACAAAAATTAACTCGTCATTAAATAAAAATCCGAAGCTGATATTTCATCGGCTTCGGATTTTAGTTTATTCCTCTTCATCATTTCGTTTTTCTTTTTCCTTAAGCTTCAATCGTCTGTTACGAATACGTTCCCTAATTCTTTTATAATCAAGTACCACTGTCTTAGGTCTAAACTTGTCATCTGCTTTTAAGTCTCCCGTTGACGCTCTCATAAATGACCAAGCGAGCATGAACATAATGAAAATTAATGGGAAACCACCAATGATACTTGCCGTTTGCAGTGTACTGAGTCCACCTAAGAACATTAAAGCCAGAGGTAAGATACATAGGGTGAAGGCCCAAAATAAACGATTCCACCTCTCAGGTTCTCCGTCTTCAACCTCTTTTTGGGTAACGGATGCTAGAATGTAGGAACTCGAGTCGAAAGTTGTAGCTAAGAAAACAACCGACAGTATAACAAATACTACCACCATGAACTTCGCAAAAGGTAGTTGGTTGATAATTGAAATAATCGCAATTGGAGCTCCTTGTTCATTTAATACAGAGACAACATCAAATGCACCTGTTAATTGTAAGTAAAGACCAAAGTTACCCATAATTCCGAAGAATAATAAACAACCTAATGAACCGTAAATAATCGTACCCACAATCACTTGTCTAATCGTACGACCACGAGAAATCCTGGCGATAAACAACCCGACAAACGGTGCATATACTAACCACCAAGCCCAGTAGAAAACTGTCCAGGCTTCCGGGAATCCTGTTTCATTAAATCCACTTACATTCGCAAACGGTTCAGTCCAAGTACTCATGTGAAAGAAATTATCTAATATTAATCCGATACTGTTGGTCGTCGTTTCAGATATAAATAAAGTTGGACCAGTCACAAATACGAATACTAATAAAAACACAGCTAAAGCTAAATTGAAATCACTTAGCCTTTTGATCCCTTCTTTTAAGCCTAAATAGGAACTAATCCCAAAAATCACAGTTACCCCTAATAAGATGATCGTACGTAATAACATCGTATCTTCAAGTCCAGTAATATCAGAAACACCAGCAGTAATTAACGGCGTACCAAGTGCAAGTGTTGTCCCTGCTCCACCTAATAGTCCAAAAATAAACAAAACATCGATAATGCGTCCTATGACTGAATCAGATGTGTTACCTAATAAAGGTCTTAACGTTTCACTTATTTTAATGACTGGTGTTTTTCTAACATAAAAGAAATAAGCCATCGGAATTGCCGGTAACGTATAAATCGCCCATGCAATAGGTCCCCAGTGGAAAATACCATAAGTCGAAGCCCACTGAATCGTTTCTAGTTGATTCTCAGAAGGACTGAGTCCAAATGGTGGTCCTTGGTAATAATAAGCCCACTCAATGGTTGCCCAATATAAAATACTAGAACCAATACCAGCACTGAACAGCATGCCTGCCCAAGAAGCTGTCCCAAATTCAGGCTTTTCATCTTTTTCCCCTAGTTTTACATGTCCGTTTTGACTAAATGCTACAAATGCTAAGAAAAAGAAAATGCCTAAACCCATTAATAAATATAAAAAACCAAAATTTCCTGAAACAAAATTATTTAACTCATTAACAAACGTCTCGCCTGCTTTAGGATATATAACAAGTGGAATGACGACAGCTAATAATAAAATGAATGACGCTATAAACGTTGGCCAATCAATTAGTTTTCGATTCATCCTGTTCTCTCCTTTTAAAATCTATATTATTAATCTTTGCATTGGGCTTTAATTTATTTATATAGAAAGAAAAAAGCTTTGAGGTAATGTTTATTTACCCCAAAGCTTGGATATTATTCCGCTCTTAATATTAATTCTTCTCCTTTATAATCATTGATCTTCGTTAGGTGATAGTCTCCATTGACCCAATCCATGATTTGATCACCATACCATTCACTTCTGTAATGTCCAGCTTGTCCAGGGCCAACGATATGATAAGATTTTTTAAGATTCTCTAAGTCGATAACAAACCGCCAGGAAGCACCGTGATCGACAATACCATCCTCGTCGTAGGATGCTGCCATTACTGTTACACCACTCCCTCCAACAGGCTCAGGCTCTACTGAATTAAAAAATTTATCTAATATTGAAATACTTGATAACGGATGAGCAAAGTACACCTGATGTTCATCTCCCCAGGCCCATGCGTTAAGATCACTTCCGTATGACTCTTTTAAGTTTGCGACAGTTTGATGAAAGGCATCTTTAAATACTTTATTTATACCTCCATTTTTGTCAAACCAAATTGGAGACTCACCGTCATAAGCAGACGAGATGAGGAAATCTAAAGTTTGACCTCGACCTTTAAACATACTATAGATATCATCTGGTATCTCCTCTGAAAATAACTGTTTTTCAATTTGACTTGCAAATTCATGAAAAATTAGTGGCTCTGGGCTTTCTGCTTTATCAAAGTAATTCCATTCTTTCAGCAAATTCAGTGCTGCCATTTCACCCTCAGTTAAATCTTGATTCTCTAACACTCCCACCATAATTGGCACGAGCCACTCTGCTCGTAAATTTTTCTGATCCATTTGGAGTTCTTTCATATCTTCAATGGTTAATGAGTTTTTCTGATCTAGTACTTCATGAATTCGTGTATATCGATAAGGCTGCGCCCAAACATGACTTATATGATAAGGGTACTCATCAGTAATGACTTTATTGTTAGCTGTTGCGATAAAACCTTTTTCAGGGTTGATTAGAGTAGGCAATTTATCATAAGGTATATTTTCAGTTAAATTATTACTTGAGTCCCAACCAGGTAATGGTAAGAGTGCATCTTCTGAATTTTTATACTTTGGAATTTTGCCATTCGCTTTATAAGCAATCGTACCGTCTTTTGATGCAAAGACAAAGTTTTGAGCTGGCGCATGAAAGTATTCTAATCCTTTCTCAAATTCCTCCCAATTTGAAGCACGGTTAATACGTAAGATGGCTGACAGTTCTGTTGTTGGCTCAAGTGCCGTCCAATCGACTGAAAAAGCAGTTGATGGATCAGCATCCGTCTCATTCGCGAATTCAGAAATAATTGGCCCATGGACGGTCTCTAACACTTCAAGTTCAACACTCTCCGAATCTTTTACATGAATCGTTTCACGAATGACATCTGCTTTTACCCATTCATCTTCATATAAAAATTCTTGTGGGTTCTCTTTATTTCTTTTTTCTAGATATAATTGCTGCACATCTGGGTTAACGTTTGTAACCCCCCATGCGATCTTCTCGTTATGACCTAAAATAACACCTGGAACACCAGCGAAAATAACTCCAGAAACATTATAATCCGCAGATTCAAGGTGAACCTGATACCAAATTGATGGAGTGGCAAGGCCTAAATGGGGGTCGTTTGCTAATAGTGGTTTTCCAGACTCAGTTTTATCACCGCTGACGACCCAGTTATTACTCCCATTAAATTCATGGTTTTTTGGTGCATGTACTAAGCTAGAAGTAAGATCTACATATTCTTCATCCGAGATGTTTGTTAGAGCATCTTCAGGGTAGGATGGAAATAGTTCATAAGCTTCATCTTCATTAAAATGATTGATTAAATAGTAGTTGAAAGCTTGTCTTTCCCAGTTTCCTCCTAAATCAAATGCCATGTATTTACCAATTGTCAACGAGTCAACAACCGTCCATTTTTCCATCGAATTAATTCCCATTAATTTAAATTCAACAGGCCATTTATTTTCATTGTTAACTTCTTCGATATAAGCATTCACACCGTCAGCATATGCTTGTAACGCTTCTAAGGCTTCATCATCATACAACGCTAGTGAAGCTTCTGCAGCCCTTCTAAGGCCAAGCGTTCTAAAATATTTATCCTGATTTAAAGCCGCCTCACCCGCTACTTCACTTAACCGTCCTGATGCTTGTCTACGAGACATCTCCATTTGAAACAAACGATCCTGTGCAGTTACATATCCTTGAGCATAAAATAAATCTTCATTAGAACTAGCTGAAATATGAGGCACCCCGGCTTCATCACGAGTAACAGACACATCCTGTTCTAATGCGGTTAACACTTTCTCACCTTCTATTTGTGGTAATGATCGATTGACGTAAGCGTTTGCATAAATTAATAAACCAACAACAATAACTATCAGAACACCTAATAGAATAAGCGACCATTTAATCCAAGGCTTCATTTTCTTTCTATGTACGCGTTCCTCTATTTGATCTTCTCTTACTGTCTCCAATAACCTTCTCCCCCTTTTAAACTTCCATATATTAATTTTACAAAAATTTTGACATTTTAACAATTTTTGAACATTGCTCTTTTTTATTTCCTAATAAAGTAATCTCGTTTAAAATAGTTATGGGAGAATGATAGTTAGATGGTTTTAAACATTATGAGGTGAGAGATCTTGACGAATAAACAAAAAGTAATAACATTTGGGATGGTAGGTCTGTTTGTATTAGGCGTTGTTATATCAATTTTAACTTATCAAGGCTTAACTCCAAATGACGAACAAGTATCCGATATTAAAAAACAAGCTCAAAGTTATATCGAAGAAAACTTCAGCAGTGAGTATAAAATTACTGATTCGTTTTATGATAATGTAGATGTTTATGATACTTTTACTTATGCTGCTGTTGTAGAATCTGATCAAGATGATCGATTTCGTTTTTTAGTTTTTGAACATAATGAAACGGATGAACTAACTGACAGCTATGTCGCTGAATCGTTTGAATATGAGCTGGAATCTGTATTAAGGCCAAAGCTAAATGAAGCATTTGGAGAGGATCAACTTCAGGAATTATGGTTGACCTACCCTAAAGACGCTGGCATGCAGTTAGGCATTAATTATAAGCAAGTTCCATCTGTTAAAGAAGTGGATTTAAAACCCATCATTAGGGTGACATTAGACCGTGGTAAAAATGAAGATGATGAGAAAAAACTCAATCAAATTATAGAAGAAGTTCAAAATGAATTAAATATAAGCGGTGGACATGTAACACTAAGCTTTAATGATAATGCGATTATTTTTAAGGACAAAGATATTAGAAAAGAATTCTAATTTAAAAAAAGAAGCGAACAAAGTCAAGAGTTGCTTTGTTCGCTTCTTTTTAATTTAATCCACTACAACAAACCTTTTATATCTTCCTCAATTTTCTCTGGCTTCGTCTGAGGTGAATAACGTTTAACAACTTCACCGTTACGGTTAACGAGAAACTTCGTGAAGTTCCACTTAATTTCACCGCCTAGAAAGCCTTTTTTCTCTTCAGTTAAGTATTTAAACAAATCCGTTTTATTTTCACCTTTAACGTCTACTTTCTTATAGACTGGAAATGTGACCCCATAATTAGTTTGACAATAATTTAAGATCTCATCTTGATTATCAAACTCTTGATTCATAAACTGATCAGAAGGAAAACCTAACACTTTAAATCCGCGATCTTGATAATTTTCATAAAGTTGCTGGAGTCCTTCAAATTGTGGTGTAAACCCGCATTTACTTGCGGTATTAACAATTAACAGTACGTCTCCTCGATGCTCTCCTAACGATTCAAGCTCCCCATCACTCTTCTCAACCTTAACGTCATAAATACTCATCTAATCCCTCTTTTCATTTAGTTTATGTTCACATGAATTACAGTAAAGTTTTCCGTTTTGATGCACGCCATTTAAAAAGCCATTTTCACAATAAACGGGCTTCTTACACATATCACAATGTCCAACTAATTCTTCCATACAATCACCCTTTTATTAAATTGTAGCAAAAATAGGTAAAGCTTTATAATATTATACTTTGACATGCTATAATTACATAAAAACCTCTATATTAAGGGAGGCAAAATTATGGGTATGAAATCGAGAATCTATAAATTTTTAAGAATTTGGAATGATATTGATTCGGTAAGAAAAGGACATGCCGGAAAACGAATTGGAAGACGTGCGGCTGGAAAAGCAACAGGAAAAGTACTTAAAAAACTATTTAAATAGGAGTGGTAAGCACCCTTACCACTCCATCTATATTATCACGCAAAAGCGTGTTAAATTAATCATCTAATTCAATATCTATAATTGCACCTGTATATGCGTCAATCTTAACTCCTGACTCTTTCTCACCCTTCACTTCTACTTCATACACATACTGACCATCATCTTCTTCTAATTCAATGTCTGACACTTTTCCAGATGTTACTTCTAATGCTAGTCTAATAGCTTTTTCTTTACCTATTGGTTCAGTATTTTTCTGACTTTTATTCTCATCGTCTTTTACTTCTACCTGTTCCTCACCATTACTCTTTGACGTGTGGTTCACACCTTCAACTTTTAAGACTTTTCCAGTATAACCATCAATAATGAGTTCGTATTCTTGTTCATCTTTTAAAACCTCAACCTCATAGTAAGCCTTATTGTCACTTCTAGTATCAAGTTCAACATCTTCAATCGAACCATCTACCTTATTAAGTACAATATCTTCTAACTCTTCAACACCAATTAATTTATTTGCATTTACTGTAGCTTGAGATTCCATTTTTCCCTTCACATCCAATTTTTGATTCGAAGTTTTTGAAATTGAATCACTATATGTCACTGCACCAACAGTTCCACCAACGGCAATTGTGCTAGCTAATGCTCCAGCAATCATTTTTCGTTTCATCAGAGAATCCCTCCTAATGTTGATCTATTTCCACTATATCTTTAAATTCTGAGAAAACTTAGAAGAGAAAATTAGAAAACGATTAGAATTTATTGAATTTTGGATGTGTAAAACAAAAATTTGTATCCCTTTGGTTTGTTTAACCTGCTATGTGCAGGTTCTTAAAAAGAATAAATACCTCCTAGTGAATTGTAAGAGGAATTTATGTGTTAAATTATATAGAATCCGTAATTCTTTGGGTGTTAGTTTAAATCCTATGGGTGTTTAACAAAACAGTCGTTTTATAAAAATCTCTTAAGTCAACATAAAAAACAGTGACCGAATGGTACTGCACCCCAAAAGTTAGAGTAAAAAATCTAACTTTTGGGGTGTTTTTGTATGGCAAAATATAATTTCGAATTCAAGTTAAAAATCGTGAAAGAATATCTAGAAGGTCCGTTGGGTTGTGGTTTGTTAGCTAAAAAATACGACATTTCGGATAAGGAACAAATTAGAATGTGGGTAAAATCTTATAAGTCATTTGGTGAAGGTGGTTTACGTAGAAAGCGCTCTAAAACGGTTTACTCTGTTCAATTCAAGCTGGATGTATTAAACTTTAAAAGACAAACGGGCGCTTCTTATAAAGATACTGCAATAGAATTTAAGCTGAATAATCCTTCTCTAATTGCGAACTGGAAGAGGTCGTTTCTTAACGAAGGGATAGAAGGGCTCAAAGAAAACCGAAAGGACGGGCTCCTATGTCTGAGAAAAGTAAATCGAAACAGTCCAAACAAGAAAAGGCAATGTCTCGCGAGGAACAATTAGAACATGAAAATGAACTTCTTCGTTTAGAAAATGCATACTTAAAAAAGTTAAAAGCTTTTCAGGAGAAC